>DAOWMX010000284.1 GCA_030642885.1 Anaerolineales bacterium
AAAGAGTATGAGGGAGGCCGCTTATGGTCATCGTACATGTCTACATTCACGTGAAGGCGGAGGATATCCAACCGTTCCGTGACGCCACCGTAGTAAATGCCGGGAAAAGCATCCAGGAACCGGGGATCGCACGCTTCGATGTCGTTCAACAACAGGACGATCCCGAGCGATTCATCCTGGTCGAGGTCTACCGCTCCGAAGCGGACATCGCCAAGCATAAAGAAACACAACACTATGAAGTGTGGCGTGGAACCGTGGCGGAGATGATGGCAGAGCCGCGCCGGGGTGTGAAGTTCACAAATGTCTTCCCCGCGGACGAAGGCTGGGATTGAGCATGCGCTTCGAATTCGCCACGGCAAACCGCGTCATTTTCGGCGTTGGCGCGCTGTCTGAGGTCGGTGAACTTGCGAAGGAGTTCGGGAGGCAGGCTCTGGTCGTAACCGGGTCAGACCCCGATCGCGCTGCGCCACTCCTCTCAATCCTAAAAAAGGCAGGGCTTGAATCTACCGTATTTGCCGTACCGGGCGAACCGACCATCGCTCTTGCCAAAGAGGGCACAAGGACCGCCCATAAGGCTGCCTCCGATTTAGTCATCGGCTTCGGCGGCGGCAGTGCGCTCGATGCAGGCAAGGCCATCGCCGCACTGGTTAAAAATGGGGACGACCCACTCGATTTTCTTGAGGTGATCGGGCGCGGTAAACCACTCACGAATCCCCCGCTGCCTTTCATCGCCATTCCAACCACCGCCGGCACCGGCTCTGAGGTCACCCGCAACGCCGTCTTAGCCTCAAAAGATCACCGCGTCAAAGTCAGCCTGCGCAGCCGGGAAATGCTTCCACGCGCAGCCCTGGTGGATCCGGAATTGACATTGTCAGTGCCGCCATCGATCACTGCCAGCACAGGGTTAGACGCGCTCACACAGGTCATCGAGCCCTATCTATCAACACGACGCAACCCAATCACGGATGGATTTTGCCGGGAGGGGATGAGACGCGCGGCTCAATCTCTGCAGCGAGCTTATACAAACAGCAAAGACATCGAAGCGCGGACCGATATTTCACTTGTCAGCTTGATGGGTGGCCTGGCATTGGCGAATGCGGGATTGGGCGCGGTGCACGGCTTCGCAGGTCCCTTCGGCGGGATGTTCGACACAGCACATGGAGCGATCTGCGCCGCGCTCCTACCCCACGTCATGGCCATCAACCTTCAGACCATTCGAACGCAGAATTTAAACGCAGACCTGACCGAGCGCTTCGACAAAATTGGACGCCTTCTAACCGGGAACTCAGCCGCGGTCGGGGAAGATGGGGTCACATGGCTTATGAATCTTTGTCAGGCAATGGAGATTCCTTCTTTAGGGAGTTACGGGCTTACGCATGCGGACTTCCCGGCGTTGATCGAGAAAACCTCTGTATCCAGCAGCATGAAGGGAAATCCAGTCCTGCTCACTAAAGTGGAGATGGCAGAGATCCTCAATCGAGCGATGTGAGCCACGTAGCGGCCAAGGAGAGACAATCTGCAGGAACCCGTCATTGCGAGCCCTTCAGCAAGCTCAGGCTAAACTCCGCGAAGCAATCTCATCCTTTCTTACAGAAAGATTGCCACGGTGCCTTACCAGACTCTTCACAATGGCATGATCGGGAAGGGTTAAATATAAAACGCCGGCGCGTCCAAGAGGACACTCCGGCGCTCTTTTTCATTTAGCCCCTTTTCCTGCTCAGATCATAAACTCCCCCGACTCATAGAACAGTTCGCCGTCGATGAAAATCTGACCGCCACCACGCATGTCGCAGATCATATCCCAATGGATGCCAGACTTATTCACGCTGCCTGTTTGCGGGTACCCGGCACCGAGCGCCATATGAATCGTCCCGCCGGTCTTCTCGTCGAAGAGCATATTCTTGATGAAGCGGTTTATGCGCTTATTCGTCCCGATCGCAAACTCGCCCAGATAACGGGCGCCCTCGTCGACTTCGAGCATTTCCAGCAGGAAGGCCTCATTTTTCTCCGCCGTTGCCTCCACGACCTTCCCTTTCTCAAACCTCAGTTCAATGCCCTCTACCTCACGCCCCAGGCGGATCGCGGGATACGTGAAACGAACCCAACCCTCGACCGAATCCTCGACGGGACCGGTGAAGATTTCACCGCTGGGCATATTGGTTTTTCCATCGGAATTAATAAATTTTCGGTCTTTTATAGAAAGTTTCAAATCGACATTTGAGCCTTTAACCACGACCTCATCTTTGCCTGAGAGCCAGTCTACATAGCGCTGCTGCTCGTCATAGATTCTTCGCCATTCTTTTACCGGGTCATCGGTGTCCGCGAACATTGTGGAGTAGACATAGTCCTCGAACTCCGCCAGGCTCATCTCCGCGTCCTGCGCATGGGCGTTCGTGGGGAACATCGTGACCACCCATTTCAATTCTCCCGCGGCCGCGCGCTCCATATAGTGCTGCATAACTGCAGCTTGAGCTTTTGCCACGCGGCCTTGCTTCGCAGGGTCAATGTTGGTTAATGCGCAAGTATTCGCCATGCTGTATAGCGAAGCCAGGCATTCAAATTCTTCAAGGATCATCTTCATGACTGGCGACACGAAGTCGAGTTGATCATCGTTGGATTCGGAAAAGCGTAAATATTCTGAACCCGGGAAGGATGGAAAAAGATGCGGATACCCACCCGCACGGAGCACTTCGCGCTGGATGGCCAGCATCAACGGTTCGCTAAGTGTGCTGCCGGTAACAGCCACCCGCTCCTTAGGTTTCACGCTCAGGCAGTACTCGACGATTACTTTCGCCAGATTATCAACACGATAGTCAGCCATTCAGACTCTCCTCCACGATAGTTTCAGCCGCTCGGACAGGCTAAACATTAAACTCCCCCGACTCATAGAACAGTTCACCGTCGGCGAAAATCTGGCCGCCGTCGCGCATATCACAGATCATATCCCAGTGAATCCCACTCTTATTCTTGCCCCCGATCTCCTCAAAGCCGGCGCCGAGCGCCATATGGATGGTCCCACCGATCTTTTCATCGTAGAGGATGCTCTTGATGAAGCGATTGATGCGTTTATTCGTCCCGATCGCAAACTCGCCCACATAGCGAGCGCCCTCGTCGACTTCGAGCATCTCCAAGAGGAACGCCTCGTTCTTCTCCGCCGTCGCATCCACGACCTTCCCATTCTCGATCTTCAGTTCGATGCCCTCCACCTCGCGCCCCATCTCAATTGC
>DAOWMX010000242.1 GCA_030642885.1 Anaerolineales bacterium
GATGAATTCCGTTCCGAGAAAAAAGTCACGATGATACCGGAAAACTTCTCGCAAGAGACGTTTCATACGATTCCGCTCGACAGCGTTTCCCCACCGTCGTGGGATAACGATTCCCATCCGCGTTCCACCCTCATAAGGGAGGATGTGAAAGGAAAAGTACATCCCTTTTTGTATCCGTCCGAAGCGATAAACCCGTGCAAAATCCGACTGTTTTCGCAACCTCATTGCAACGGGGAACCGGCTATCGCCACCGTTGTACATAGGGGAAACTATAGCAAGAAGAGCCTCTCTTTACAAGCATTCCGCCCCTTTCCTCACCTCTCTGCGAAGAGGAGCCGATTGGGAAATAGCAGCCACAGAACAGCATCCTCTGATCACCAGAACTTTCAGGCTCCAATGAGCGCGTAATACGGCGTGCCTTTGAGCTTGAACGTTAGCTCATGGCTCTAACTCAAGAAGAAGATTAGCATCCCCACCGCATAACGGTTGACGTTTAACGCGTCGGGTTATATAATCCTACCTGTGATCAGGTCGTTCAAGTGCGAAGAAACTGAAAAGATCTTCTACCGTCGGCGCTCCCGGAAACTGCCGCAGGATATTCAGCAGGTGGCCGTACGTAAACTACGCATGCTGAACCGAGCTGTTACACTGAATGATTTACGCATCCCCCCGGCCAATCGCTTGGAGAAGCTACACGGCAATCGAGCTGGGCAACATAGTATTCGCATTAATGAACAATGGCGCATCTGTTTTGAGTGGCGAAAAGGCGATGCGTACACCGTGGAAATAGTGGACTACCATTAGGAGAGGATGGTTATGGCAGAAGAGAAACTCAAGTCAGTGCATCCCGGCGAGATATTGCTAGAAGAGTTCTTGAAACCAATGGGGCTGAGTCAGAATCGTGTAGCGCTGGATATTGGGGTGCCAGCGCGACGCATCAATGAGATTGTGTTGGCAAAACGCCGAATTACAGCGGATACCGCGCTGCGGCTTGCACGCTTCTTTGGCACATCCCCGCAGTTCTGGTTGGGGCTGCAGATGGACTATGATTTGGACGTAACAGAGGATGCCATAACGAAGAGGTTGGAGCGAGAAGTAAGGCCGTATGCTGTAGCCAGGTAGGATTGACCAAGGCTGCGTCCGGGAACTGAAGAGCCTGGAAGAGGATTAACCTTGTCGTTGCCTGCGCTGGTACCCTGCGTTTGACACGGGATGATGCATGATATATGTTGTTATCGAATGGTTGCTCCTGGCATGTACATAAGGGAGGTGATGAGCGCAGTTGATGCCCTGATCCACAGCCCGGCATCTGGACTGTTGACGGATTCAAACGATGATAACTCCCAATCGCATTAGCAGCCTGCTTCGACAGCACATTCCTGAGTTTGCTCCGCGGACTGCTGATGGCGTTCAGGTCCTTCAAGGCAACTCGTTTCGCCTTTTGGATGGTGCATTATCTGCGTTTCTCCGATGGATCCCCAAAGGAGACCATCACGGGGAAACCGAGCTTCGGTACTACCGCACGGTCCTTTCAGTGGCCGATCTCCCCACGCCCAGAATGAAGGCCACAGCCAGGACCGCTGAAGGAACGCTCGCAGTATGGCAGTGGCTTGAGGGTTCCGACTTACGGCAAGCAAATCGCTTATTGCTCCCCGATGCCTTCGCTCTCCTCGGCCAGTTTCACCTTGCGCACAGACATTCGGGGCCTGTGGAGTCGCCAATTACCCTCCGGGGATACCCGACGACGCACCAATTGCTTGACGCGGAATTGGGGGCTCTGTGGTCGTTCGGCGACCCCAGGGCCCGACATCGCTGCTGCCAGATCTTGGCCCCCCTTGAAGCTGGTTATCCATCCGTCAATCATGGCGACGTCCACCCCGGCAACATTATCCTGGCGCGCAATCGCCTCCATTTCATTGACTGGGGCTATGCCCATCGGGGGTTGAACCTCACGGACCTAGCATACCTCTGGGAAACACGCATCCAGGGTGAGTGCCCTGGTGATTGGTGGATGATCTCCGGAACGGAGGCATCGAGCTCATTGTCGGCTTACCTAAAAGCCTCTGAGGTGAAGGGAGCCAGCGAGTCAGAGGTAATTCGTGCAGTGATGGTCTGGAATCAGCTCTACTCCCACTCGAATGCGGTTCGCAATGGTCTTGAAGTCGAGGCAGATAAGTGCAAGGCGCTAATCCTCGAGTTACTTACCTGACTCAGGGAGTGGTAATATGAAAGGATCAGACAACAAGGCATTGCACCACCCGATCACTCTTGTCACATCAAGCAGGGAGAATCATAGATGACCACGAAAACGGAAAAATAGAAGATGCTGGCAGGCGAACCCTATCTGGCAGCTGACCCGGAACTCGTACGTGGACGCACCCACGCCCGCCAACTCACTCGTCAATACAACCTCACAACCGACTCACCGCTCCAGCGACGATCGGTGACAACGTCTGGGTTGGTGGCGGGGCGATCATCTGCCCAGGGGTAACGATCGGGGAGAACACGACGATCGGCGCCGGAAGCATAGTGGTCAAAGACGTACCCGCCAACGTAGTTGCGGTTGGAAATCCATGCCGCGTCATCCGGCAACTCGAGTAGAGTCAGCAACGATAGGGTCTTCCCTGAGAAAAAGTGCTCCCAACAAGCGCATGCACCTGACATCAAGCACCCGGTTTTTACATTGTTTACGGGTATGACGCAGAGGGGAGCGACGCCTAACACACCACTACAGCCGATTTGCTGATCGAGAACCTTTTTGCGGCCTGTTCCATCGCAGCCCTTGAAGTTGCCCTTGCGCCACACTCTTGACGAGGTCCCTGATCAAGGCTATAATACGTATACTACACGTATAGAT
The DNA here is from genome assembly GCA_030642885.1 of Anaerolineales bacterium. Classification (GTDB taxonomy): domain Bacteria; phylum Chloroflexota; class Anaerolineae; order Anaerolineales; family E44-bin32; genus E44-bin32. The sequence goes on from DAOWMX010000242.1 coordinate 2,858, forward strand.
CCGCGGGGAGGCGAATGATGCAAAAGAAACTGACTATTACGATTGATGAGAAGGTCTATGAAGGCCTGCACGCGGTCATAGGTCGTCGTCGTATTAGCCGTTTCATTGAGGATTTAGTGCGACCATACGTGCTCTATCATGAACTAAAGGCCGCTTACCAGCAAATGGCTCAGGATGAAGAGCGCGAGGCAGAAGCCTTGGAATGGGCAGAAGCCACGGTCGGAGACGTAAGTGATGAAACGCGGTGAGGTGTGGTGGGTGAACTTTGAGCCGTCAGTGGGGGGAGAGATAAGAAAGAAACGTCCAGCGGTTATCATCAGCAATGATGCGGCAAACAAGTATCTCAACCGCGTACAGGTGATTCCATTGACTTCCAAGGTAGAGCACATTTATCCAAGCGAGGCTCTGGTAGGGGGCGACAATCAACGAAACAAAGCGATGGCAGACCAACTCACCACGGTGAGTAAACAGCGCTTAAGCGATCGAATGGGCCGATTGACGCCTGAAGACATGAGAAAGGTGGAGTATGCGGTGAAAGTGCAACTGGGTTTGCTGGACGCACCTTTTCAAAACGGTTAAGACAAGGTAATCCAGAAAAAGACTCAAGAGATGAGTCTCTCGCTGAGCTACAGAGACCTGTCTGCCGTCATGTTCTGACAGGCAGGCGGGAGGAGGGGAGTCTCGGGGACACGGAGACGCGAAGAGCGAAGACCAAGATTCCTTAGCGATCTTTGCGGCTTGAGTGAGTGTAGCGATCTACCTGGGAGATCGTGATGGCAAAGTCCCTTCTCTACTGGCTGTTTGGGATTGGCGGATTGCCGAAGAACGTGAGGACGTCGCTGGAGAGCGAGGGGGTGCGGATTATCGAGGAAGGGATTCGCGTCTCGGTTACCTACCGCAATTTCAAAGCACCGGGCAAATGGTTTACGTGGAAGCGTAGGGGATGGTCCGGTTCCATCTCCATAACATCGAAGCGTTTGATCGCCTACGCTGGCTTCGTCCGACTCGTAAACATAGCTTTTGACGATCCGCAGTTCCGTAAGCTCGATATCGTACTCGAAC
>DAOWMX010000218.1 GCA_030642885.1 Anaerolineales bacterium
CTGCCTCAGGGGTCAACGTGAAGCTGCGCGGCAACGGAACTTCCGGAAGCGACCCCAACTGCTGGACGACAGCTTTCATCTCTTCAAGCGCCTGCTTCAACCCCGGTTCACGTTCCAGGCGTGAAAGCAAGCGAGCAAGACCGCGCGCGGATAACTCGCCATCGATATATGCCGATAAAAGTTCAAGGTCACGCGTAGAAAGTTGGTTAAATTCCTTCATCTAATCGTCTCATCATCCAGACGAAACCGGGATGGCAAAAGTTCCCCTCGGCGATTCAGACATTCACGCATTCTCCCGCGCGCTCGCGCCAAGCGGCTCTTAACCGTCCCCACGGGTTTTCCAATCACTCGTGCCGCTTCTTTGTAATCAAACCCCTGGACATCGACCAATACCGCAACGGTCATGAAATCACGTGGCAGTTCATCGAGACATTCCTCAATAGCGGCGCGTAACTCGGACCGCTCAACCTCCTGCTCGGGTTTCTTGCTCTCATGGGAAAAAGATGTCCCGGGTTCAACGAATAGGCGCTCACCATCTTCGGCGAATTCATCTAGTGAAGATTCCGGGCGACGCTTCCTGCGCCGGAGCTCATCGTAGCAGGCGTTCACCACAATCCGCAGCAGCCACGATCGAAACGAACCCCCTCGAAACCTCCCTAAGCCGCGGAATGCAGAGATGAAAGCATCCTGAGTCACATCTGCCGCGGAAGCCGGGTCCCTCATGAAGCGATAAGCGAGGTTATAGGCGCGACTTTGATATTCAATGACAAGGCGGTTGAATGCATCCAGATCGCCGCTCTTCGCCGCGCGCACGAGGCGTTCTTCATCCATGATACGTCCATGATATCCCGCGGCGGCACTCGGAGCAAGAAGGTAAATTCATGACCATCCCTTGGTGAAGAAGTTCGAGGACTATTCCCACCTCACGCACCGCATTCTCCACAGCGGTTCCCCCTTGTAAAAAAAGCGAAGACACTGTCATCAGGTTGACCTGTGTAGTCCCAAGATAAACCTTCGCTATAATCACTGGTATACCGTTACAATCGAGTCATCGAACTTTGGCTGGGGAAGTGTCCGCTCTTGTCCATACAAACCAGATTGTTTTTGGACATCTGCGAGGGGTCAAGTTCTACGTAGCTCTAGTGGAGGGTACTTATGGATATCCTCGTTCTCGGTGGAACTAAATTCGTCGGTCGTCACATCGTACGCACCGCGCTTGACCGGAAACACAAAGTAACGCTCTTTAACCGCGGCCAAACAAACCCTGACCTTTTCCCCGAGGTCGAGAAACTCATCGGAGATCGCGATGGAGATTTGGCTCCACTTCGAGAGAGGACCTGGGATGCCGTTATCGACACGTGCGGGTATGTTCCCCGCATTGTGCGCAATTCGGCACGGATCCTGTCTAATCAAACGGATCTTTACGTCTTCATCTCAACTATTTCTGTCTTCGCCAGCTTCGAGAAAGAGGGCCTCTCCGAGGATGACCCCTTGGGGGCACTTGATGATGAGACGTTGGAAGAAATTACGGGTGACACGTTCGGTCCACTTAAGGCGCTTTGTGAAGCGGTGATCCAGGATGAGAATCCAGGGAGAACGCTCATCATTCGCCCCGGCCTGATCGTTGGTCCGCACGACCCAACGGATCGCTTCACCTATTGGGTCCGACGCTGCGCACAAGGTGGAGATATCCTCGCTCCCGCCCCTCCCGATCAAAATGTGCAATTCATCGACGCCCGCGATCTTGCATCCTGGACTCTCGACAGAATCGAAGCAGGGCACACGGGGACTTTCAACGCGACCGGACCCGAGAATCCGCTTACTCTTGGCAAATTACTGCAAACTTGCTGCAACTTAAGCGAAGAGGGTGCCCGATTGATCTGGGTCGACAGAACCACCCTGCTTAACGCCGGTATCGAGCCATGGAGCCAGTTGCCGATGTGGCTCCCGGGACCTGAGAACGCGGGGTTGATGACCGTCGATTGCACCCGGGCCATAAGCGCAGGTCTGCGTTTCCGCCCACTCAGGACAACGATCAGCGATACGCTCAATTGGGATCGAGATCGCGATCCATCCGTTCCTATGAAAGCCGGGCTTGAGCCCTCGCGCGAAGCGGAACTCCTCGAACTTCCCCGGAAACAAGCTCAATGATTTTTTCTCACACTAATTTGCAAGTCTGATTTTGGTCTAGACTATGACAATGACAATTTCCGATAAGGACATCCAAAGCTACCGACGGGAAACCTACCGCATCAATCCCAAGCTGCGGCTCAACAGTGTCGATGACGCGCTCGAGCATGTAGATGAGCGCGGATTCGTCATGCTCTGGCCCATTAAAGGCATTGAAATGCCCAGCCTCTGGACTGCCGTCTCCGGCGACAAGCCAGTTGCCAACGACCATGACGACCCCGGCCATATCACCTGGGGTTGGAAGGATCAGATGCTGGATCAACGCTGCTGGTACTACGGCAAGCTGCTGCGCGGAAAAGCGACCTTCGTTAGTTTGCGGGTCCTCCCCTATTTTTATGCTTTAGCTCCACGTCTCGCTGATCTCGATGACTACCGCGAGGCCTACCACGCTGGTCATCTTACGCACGAAGCCAAAGCTATCGCCGACGTTCTCCTTCAACGAGGTCCCCAAAATTCTGTAGGGCTCCGCCAGCTTACGCATATGACTGCCCGGAGCTCGAAGTCACGTTTCAATCGCGCCCTCACCGATTTGCAGCGGGGACTCTGGATTCTGCCAATGGGGATCGCCGAGGCGGGTTCGTGGCGCTATGCCTTCATCTATGAACTCTTCGATCGCTGGTTCCCGGATGTGTCTGAGCAGGCACGCGGAATATCGCTTCGTCAAGCCAGAGCGAAACTCGCGAAGTGTTATCTTCGATCTCTGGGGGTTTCCCGAAGTCATGAGATCTCGAAACTCTTCCGCTGGCAAACGGAGAACACACTCCAAGCACTGGAAGATCTAGAAAACGCGGGGGATGTCCTACCTTTAAGCGGTGACCGCTGGGCGATTGAAGCCATCCTTCGGGGGAAATAATCAATTCGGTTCTACAAAAGACACCTTCATGAGCAGCATCATTGAGATTTCTCGGAGAGTTTATCCAGAGCGAAGTCGAAGGACCATTTTACAGCTCGCTCGAAATGACAGGTTCATGGCCAATGTCATTCTGAGGCACGGAGTGCCGAAGAATCTCGTTCCACACAAGAAATACCTGTATGTTCGAAGAACGAGGTGCTTCACGGAGTTTAGCCTGAGCGAAGCCGAATGGGTTCAGCATGACATTTAGGGGCTACATCTTGTTTCAGAGATAGAGCCTTCACAAGCAGCATCATAGGGATTTCTCGCGCTCGAAATGACAACCGGTAACGAGTAGTTTCCGTATATGTCATTTCGAACCCCAGCAGGGGGTGCCTGTACTGAGCTTGTCGAAGTGAGAAATCCCTGATACGACTCAATTAGTAATTCGAGGATTATTTAAAGAAGGGGGACTGGAGAAGCCCAATAACGAATGTGTTGAACGACGTACAAACTCCCTCTTATACCCGGATTACTTTCAAGTCTGCAACGAAGGAGATCATCTCGATACGAATTCTCTTTGCAGCGCTTTCAAAATTCTCGCTTGTATATCTGATCGGAGTCACTAATCCGCTGCGCTTCTTTCCTTCCAGGCGAGCTTCCGTCACAAAACCCATTGAGGAGATGGAGATGCCCATATCCTTCGGAACGATGATGTCTACGTCTCCCACAAACCGATAGAGTTTAAAGGTGACCTCATCTTCTTGGAAATTGGCCTTGGTGAAATCAAGATCGACGTCGCTCACAAAACTCCAGATCTCCTGATTCATAACCTCCCACTCTCCTGAGCGGCGTAGATCCCCAAAGAAATGCATTTGAACATCCGTGCCCTCCGGGGCGATGCGCGGCTTTACGATTATCAAAACCCCGACCAGGATCAAGAAGCTGGGCCAGCAAATGGCGCCGAGATGAATATCGAGTAGCTTGCTCAGTAAAATGAGAAATCCAAATCCAATGAGCACGCTGCCCAAGAGCATCTGTGTTTGTTTCTTCATGTCACTCTCCGAAATGCCAACGAACTTTCATCTTGGTAACAAGGCGATGTAGTTACAACATCACGATCAGCAATCCCCCCTTGATTATTGCTACTTTACTCTTATAGAACAACTTATGTCTAGTTCGTTGTCCTCTTGCATTGGTGTAAACA
>DAOWMX010000293.1 GCA_030642885.1 Anaerolineales bacterium
GGCCGCATTGAGGCCCACGAGGCAGTCAACGCCTACGGTCGCGAGGTGCTGCTGCGCACAAAGGAAATCGTCGAGGAGCGCGGCTTCCGCGTGCTGCATCTCTATGTCGACGGACTCTGGATCCACAAGCCAGAGACGAACGGCAGGCCAGATTACGAAACCCTCCTTAAGGATATCCATTCCGAGACCGGTCTACATATCGGTCTTGAGGGGGTTTACCGTTGGTTGGCATTCCTGCCATCACGGACCGAACCGCGCGTGGCGGTCGCCAACCGCTATTTCGGCGCCTTCGAGGATGGTTCACTCAAGATTCGCGGGATCGAGGCTCGCCGCCGCGACACACCCCGCTACATCAAAGAGACCCAGCTCGGGATGCTGGAAATTCTCTCCCAGGAACGCGATGCGGCCGGCTTCTGCGCCGCGCTGCCAAAAGCCATCGCCTTCGCACGGCAGCGCCTGCTATCCTTACGAGCCGGCGTGGTCCAAACCGACCAGTTGGTGATCGCCCACAGGCTCTCGCGCCGACCCGAGGAGTACACCGTTCGCACCGCTGCGGCGCGCGTGGCGCACCAACTCGCCGCAACCGGGATTGAGCTGCACCCGGGCGAACATATGAATTTCCTGCTGGTTCCCGGCGCGGAGAAAGCCCGCGCCTGGGAATTGCTCGAAGGCCGGGTGCCTTATGACCGCGAGGCTTACACCAAGTTGATGTTGCGCGCCGTCGAAAGTATCCTGGCTCCCGTAGGCGCAGATCGATCGACGATCGAAATGTGGCTGCTGGGGAACGCCGGCTATTGGGGTCCTCCCGGCGCTCTTCCTCCGCCTGGCGTCGACATCGGAACACCGCTTCTGGCGCGCGGCCGGGTCCCCTCACAGGTCGGAATCCGCGCCCCATCAGCATTGAACAGGCAATGGCGCGACCTCGTCTTGCGCCGCGATGCTCTCCTCCCCACGGCACAACCAGCCCGGGCAGCTCTAGCGGGTCCAGCCATCCAACATTAACACGATATATGAGCTTGCCCGGTCTTAACAGCTTCAATAGATAATCTTCACACCATCTTCACGCTTCACCAATAAACTAGTGGGTGACAGAACATGATTCGAAGCGTTCGCCGTCATCAAGTAGAGCCAAGGGGAAAGCTACTCGCTTTTGCCCTATCGAGGCGGCTCTATCAGGCAAGATATGGAATTGGTGAACACGACAGATGCCCGTATCCTAGCGGGCACGAAACCGTCATATAGGTGAGTGATGGCGTTTAAAGAAGATCAGTGGCTTGAAGGCGCGCGCCGGCTGGACGAGAGTGCACTAGCTGCAATCTACGACTCTCTCAGCCCCGAGCTATACAACTACGCCTGCCGCCTCGTCGGGGATGCAGAAACCGCCGAAGACATTGTCAGTGAGGCTTTCTTCCGCTTCTTACGCGCCCTGGGCGCCGGCGGAGGTCCCAAGGATCACATTAGAGCATATATATACCGGATCACCCACAACCTCGCAGCAGATCACCACCGCCGACGCGATGAACCTTTAGAGAACCCAGACCTGGAAGTGGAGCAATCACCTTCAGCGGATAACCCCGACGATGCTGTCGAGCATAGCATCGCACAGGCACAGGCTCGCGAGGTGCTGTGGCGATTGACGCACGAGCAGCGTCAAGTGATTGTGTTGAAATTCTTCCAGGGATTGAGCAACGAAGAGATCGCCGCAGTGCTCGAGAAACCAGTTGGAGCGGTGAAATCACTACAACACCGAGGGTTAAAGTCTATGCGCAGAATCATGGAAAATGATTTTGCTTTTACGGAGGGCTCACCATGAGCAAGATAGAGGACCGTGTAGATCAAGCAACATCAAACTATCGCGCCGGTAAGCCGATCAAAGATCCTGATTTGCAATCTCTCTTAGAGACGGTGGACATATTAAAACCATTGGAAGATATCCCCGCCCCGGATCTCGTACGCTCTCAGCAATTACGCCAGGCGTTTCTTACACGGGCAAAAGAGACGCTGCCCGTATCTCCACCCGAGCTTACACGTCATATAGGGTGGAGAAACATATTCAAAAAGGAGCATTCACCCATGTTTACATTTGCCCGTATTTTGATCTTGCTCGCAGTCGCGTTCGGCGGCACAACCGCAACCGCATTCGCCGCACAAGAAAGCCTGCCTTCCGAAGCGCTGTATCCAATCAAGACATTTGTGGAGGACGTCCGGCTGGCCCTAACGTCTGATCCCGAAGCTGAAGTTGACTTGCTACTGCAATTTTCCGATGAACGCATGGAAGAAATTGCAGCCCTGATGGAACAAGGGCTTCCCGTGCCAGAAGCTGTGGCAACCCAACTCCAGAGTCACCTCAATTTGGCGCTGAAGACATGTGCTGAACTGGACGATGCCACATTACTTCAGCTCATGTCGCAAATTCAGACGCGCTCCCAGGAACAACTCAAAGTCCTGGAGAAGCTTGGAGAAGGCTCCGCCAATCAACCCGAAGAAGCTCTGGAATTGGCAACACAGGCTATGAATAACCTCCGTGTTGCTGCTGAGGGCGCCCTGGAGGACCCCATAACATTCCGGCTTCACCATGGCACAAATCGACCCCTGGATGCGCCGGAACAAGGTGACATGATCCCAGCTGATGGCACGGGAGATTCACAAGGACCTGGAAACAAAGGTTCCAACGGCAAGAAAGGCCCCGGCAACCAGGACACTACTCCTTAGGGAGACTAATAAACAACCCCTGCGCAACTAGCGAATAAAACAACAACCGTTGGCCTGACGTGGATGTTTCCTAATAGGCCAACGGTTGCGTCTGTTTATATAAAGAAGAAAGTGCTGACGGCTAAGATCACACTTTGACTGGAACGGATCATTGTTCTGCGATATTCAATATCTCATGGGTAAGGGCGAATCGCGTTGCTAGAAGATCGAAATCTAGTTGAAACAATATTATTAGGCGTAAGTTTTCTCAATCATCATATGGTCTATTCGATTTCCCCAACCCAATCGAAGCTTTCTATTATGAAACCCAATTCTGGAGTAAGCTGGATGATCTCGTTGTTATTCAGATTAATTAACAATATAGCTTGACGA
>DAOWMX010000217.1 GCA_030642885.1 Anaerolineales bacterium
CAGCGTGAGTTGGCTGAGGATCAAGCCGACCTGGGCTCCCGCAAAGTAGAGGAGTTAGCTACGCTTGCAGAAAACGTCTTCGGTCTTTTCTCCGGTTCACGCAGCTCTCGCCGAGTTTCCACCTCGCTGACGAAACGTCGAATGACTTCTAGGGCAAAAGCCGATGTAGAGGAATCTCAAGATGTCATCGAGGATTTTATGCAGGAGTTGGATAACTTGCGGGTAGAACTGACCCAAGAGATCGATGAGATCCACGACCGTTGGGATCAGGTGGCTTTGGAGATTGTGGAGACCGTGATTGCTCCCTTTAAGAAGAATATCCGTGTGGATTTGTTCGGGGTTGCCTGGACTCCATATTGGCGAGTTAAGGTAGGGGACAAGGATCTCGAGTTACCCGGCTTTGGCGAGGGGTTATGAGTCTAGTTGATGATCTGATTGCTCAAGTGCCGGAAGGGGAGGTTGAGCGAGTCCGAGTGGGTCTCCATTGGACTGCGGTTGTAGTGATCCAGGGAGGAGAACGAAGATGCGGTCTTGCGTCAACGCTCTCAGAACCCCACAAACGAGGTGAGCCGGCCGTTCCGGAAGCAGGTGAGCTGACGCGGTACACCGGCCGTGAACTTATTAAGCTAGCATTTGAGGAGGAAACGCCCGTCTTATCCAGTGTAGGGGTTGCAACGCTCAACGCATTATTGCCGGATCCTCACCCTGAGAGGATTGAGGAAGAACAAGCGGAATCACTCCTTACACGATATGGCGCCAACCGGACGGTTGCCTTGATTGGGCATTTCCCTTTCGTGCCACGCCTTCGAAGTAAAGTAGGCAAGCTTCAAGTACTGGAGTTAAGGCCGCGCCAGGGTGATCTGCCGGCAGATATGGCCTCTGAGGTTCTACCGCAAGCGGACGTTGTGGCGATCACGAGCATGGCTTTAATCAATCGCACGCTGGAGCCTCTGCTCGAGTTGTGTGCGCCAGAGGCACTGGTCGTCGTGCTCGGACCCAGCACACCGATGAGTCCGGTGCTCTTCGAATATGGGGTCGACATCCTCGCCGGATCGCAAATTATCGATATCGAAGGGGTTTTGAGAACGGTATGCCAGGGAGCGAATTTCGGACAGGTTCACCGCGCCGGAGTCAAGTTGATTACGCAACAACGTGAAGGCTTAGAAGAAGCAAAAGTGACGGAACAATTATGAGACCTATCGTGATACGATATGCCATCCCCTACGAGGGAATATGGAGGCTAGAACATGAGATTCGCAATTTCAACGGAGGATAACAAAGGGTTAGAGAGTAATGTGAGCCAACATTTTGGCAGATGCCCTTATTTCGTCATCGTGGATTTTGAAGAAGAGGCGGTAAAGGAAGTTAAGATTGTTGATAACCCCTATTATGCGGGACACAGTCCTGGGCAGGTCCCTGAATATATCGCCTCGCTTGAAGCGAATGTGATGATCTGTGGTGGAATGGGTCGGCGCGCGGATGAGTTCTTCGACAATTATGGGATAAAAACCGCCACTGGAGCTGTCGGCACGGCGCAGGAAGCACTAACAAGTTTTCAGGATGGGAAACTGTCCGAAGGTGGAAACTGCGGCGGTCATGGCGAGGGACATGGACACGGTCATGGCCATGGTCATGGTAACTGCAAGGACCATGCTGAAACCGACCAATCTAATACAAAACCGCTGCACATCTAAAGAACTTCGAATCTTCGCCTGCGTTCCTTCAGCTTCATCATCGATGCTGAGAACGAGGCGAAGATTTTTTGTTTAAGGATGAGGCCCGAGCACGGAGCGACGATCAACTGGTCAGAGGCCAGTTAGGGAGAACGTCGATGTCGAGCGCGTCGCGCTGCCCGTTCAGGAAGCGACGATGGCCTACGGCGGCGATCATCGCTGCGTTGTCGGTGCATAAAGCCAGGGGGGGAACTCGAACTGGAATTTTTGATTTTGTCTGAAAGGAGGATCGTAAAGATTGGTTGGCGGATACCCCGCCGGCGACGAGTATTTCGTTGGCGTTGAACTCCTTTGCCGCCGCGAGCGTTTTCCCGACAAGAACATCCACGACCGCATCTTGAAACGAAGCGGCGAGATCGGCAATCGGTAGATCGTCTTCAGGGGCGTCCACACCCGCTTCGAGATTGGGTTGCAGCGAGCGCACTTCACGTAAAACTGCCGTTTTCAATCCGCTGAAGGAAAAATCCCAGGTATCTTCCATCCAGGCGCGCGGGAATTTAAAAACACCCGCGTCCCCATCTTTTGCGATTTCTTCTATTGCTGGACCCCCGGGATAACTGAGACCGAGCAGGCGCGCGACTTTGTCGAAGGCTTCACCGGCGGCGTCGTCGAGGGTGCCGCCCAGTCGTTCGTACTGGAGGTGATCACTCATTAATAGTAATTCTGTATGTCCGCCCGAGACGATCAACCCAAGAAGAGGGAATGTGGGTTCTTCCTCTTCGACAAGCCAGATGGAATACAGATGGGCTTCCAGGTGATTAATTCCCAGAAGTGGCAGGCCCGCGCCCATCGCAAGTCCTTTTGCCATATTCAGCCCGACGACGAGCGAACCGGCTAAACCGGGTCCACGCGTGACGGCGATAGCATCGATCGACTCCAGGCCAACATGCGCCTCAGCGAGGGCGCTGGAAACAACTTGATGGATAGTTTCGATGTGAGCGCGTGACGCCATCTCCGGGAAGACTCCCCCGTATTCGGCGTGGATCTCTGCCTGGGAAGCGATGATATTTGAGGCAATGTGACGGCCGTTTTCAAGGACTGCTGCTGCAGTTTCGTCGCAGGATGTCTCGATCCCCAGAATTCGTGTCTCTCCGCTCATGAGTTTCTCGCTTTCACTGTTCACACAATGTCGGTTTGTCTTTATGTTCTCTGCATCTTAAGGACGAGGTCCTTGGGGAACTCGACCAGAGTCTCAAGCACGCCATCGGGGCGCATCCAGGCGGTATCCTCGATGCGAACACCCAGTCCGCGGTCAGGGTAATACAGCCCCGGTTCGACGGTGATAACCGACCCGGGCAGCAACGTATCTTCGAATTTCGTGGAGAAACTGGGCGCTTCGTGAACGTCAAGCCCGATACCGTGGGCCAGGCTGTGAACATAGCCGTCGGTTGTCAGGGGGTTGGAAAAAACGGATGGGTGCCCTTTGGCTTCAAAGAGTTCGCAAGTCCGGATCTGGTAATCACGGCAGGGTTTGTGGGGTCTGATCGCCGCGTATACTGTCTCGTAAACATCCAATACATCCTCATAAATTTGCAGGACATCATCCGGGGCGTGATCAAGGCACCATGTCCGCGTGAAGTCATAAAAATAACCTCCACCAGCCTCACAGGGGTAGATGTCGAAGACGATGGTTTGTCCCACCGGGATGTGATCCGCATCGGTTCCAGTGCTGTGGGGAATCCCGGCATCGCGCCCAACAGCGAAGATCGAGCCTTGGGGATTTTCGGCGCCGCGCATCGCCAGCCAGAGGTTGATTTTTCGTTTGACATTTCCTATTGTAAGCTGCTCTCCCTCGCGATTCACCAGGTAGCCATCTTTTACGCTATGGGAGGTTAAATACCCGGCCACGTCTCCGACGACGGCGGTGGTGATTCGACCCATGGCGCGGATCCGTTCGATCTCGCTGTCGTCCTTGGTCACACGCGCCTGCGAGATCACCGAGCGCAGCATGTCCTCACCCAATATTTCGACATCGGGCAATCTGCTGCGAAGGAAATCGATGGTCCTAAGCCAATGCCCAAATTCGATCTTGCCGTAGATGCCAATGCGACCGTGGACTTTATACTCAGCGAGGGCTTTCTCAAGGAGCAGTGCCTGAGCCAAATTGCTGTCTCTATTCGCTTGTTCGAGCAGTGCCGGAAAATCGTAATCCGCGTAGATATCCTTGGTTTCCAACCCCGTGGCCGCAGCTTCCTCGCGCTCCATCGGGTTATGGAAGTGGATCGCCTTCCCGTCGCGTAATTTAAGTAAAAAGCCAACGGAAAGATGCGCGAGACCGGTGAAATAGGTCATTGGCGCATTGTGAGCTGCGGGACCAAAGACGAGCAACGCATCGAGATCGGCTTCTTTCATCAGGCGGTCGATGTCTGTTTTCATAATTGCGCTCCTGACATTGAGCTAGGGTGTGTCGTAATTGCAGGCGTCCGACGATCCCGGCTCTGCCTTCTAGGTGCTGCAGTTTTTAGCGTTTGAGAACACGCTCGATCCCATTTAAAAGATCGGCTTCTTGGTTGGTCAGTACCGTTCTTGGGTCCAATACGACCCGGTCATCCGCCACTCGAGCGATAA
>DAOWMX010000343.1 GCA_030642885.1 Anaerolineales bacterium
GCGAGGGCGCTGGAAACAACTTGATGGATAGTTTCGATGTGAGCGCGTGACGCCATCTCCGGGAAGACTCCCCCGTATTCGGCGTGGATCTCTGCCTGGGAAGCGATGATATTTGAGGCGATGTGACGGCCGTTTTCAAGGACTGCTGCTGCAGTTTCGTCGCAGGATGTCTCGATCCCCAGAATTCGTGTCTCTCCGCTCATGAGTTTCTCGCTTTCACTCTTCACACCTGGTTAGTTTATCCTTATGCTCCCTGCATCTTGAGGACGAGATCCATGGGGAACTCGACTAAAGTCTCAAGCACGCCATCCGGGCGCATCCAGGCGGTATCCTCGATGCGAACGCCCAGTCCGCGGTCAGGGTAATAGAGCCCGGGTTCGACGGTGATAACCGACCCGGGCAGTAAAACATCATCATATTTCATATTGAAACTAGGCGCTTCGTGAACGTCCAGCCCGATACCGTGAGCCAGGCTGTGAACATAGCCATCGGTTGTCATAGGGTTGGAGAGGATCGTTGGGTGCCCTTTCGCTTCAAAGAGTTCGCAAGTTTGGATCTGGTAATCGCAGCAGGGCTTATGGGGTCTGATCGCCGAATAGACTGTCTCGTACACTTCCAGGACATCCTCGTAGATTTGCAAGACATCATCCGGGGCGTGATCAAGGCACCATGTCCGCGTGAAGTCATAAAAATAACCTCCACCAGCCTCACAGGGGTAGATGTCGAAGACGATGGTTTGTCCTACTGGGATGGGATCCGCATCGGTTCCAGTGCTGTGGGGAATCCCGGCATCGCGTCCAACAGCGAAGATTGAGCCTTTGGGGTTTTCAGCGCCGCGCATTGCCAGCCAGAGGTTGATCTTGCGTTTGACGTTTCCAATTGTGAGCTGCTCTCCCTCGCGATTCACCAGGTAGCCATCTTTAACACTATGAGAAGTTAAATACCCAGCTACGTCTCCGACTACAGCGGTTGTGATACGACCCATGGCGCGGATCCGTTCGATCTCGCTGTCGTCCTTGGTCACACGAGCTTGCGTGATCACCGAGCGCAGCATGTTCTCACCCAATATTTCGACATCGGGCAATCTGCGGCGCAGGAAATCGATGGTCCTAAGCCAATGCCCGAATTCGATCCTGCCGTAGATGCCAATGCGACCGTGGATTTTATACTCAGTGAGAATTGTCTCAAGTAGCAGCGCCGCAGCCTGATTGCTATCTCTATTCGCTTGTTCGAGCAGTGCTGGATAATCGTAATCTTCGTAACTGTTCTTGGTTTGCAGCCCTGTTGCTGCGGCTTCCTCGCGCTCCATCGGGAGGTGGAAATGGATTGCCTTCCTCCCACTCATTTTGAGTAGAAAGCAAGGCGGTTGGCCATTTCCGCCGGCGGAGAGGTGTGCGAGACCGGTGAAATAGGTCATCGGGCCATTATGTGCTGCGGGACCGAGGACGAGCAAAGCGTCGAGATCAGCTTCTTTCATCAGGCGGTCGATGTCGGTTTTCATAATTGCGCTCCTGACATTGAGCTAGGGTGTGTCGTAATTGCAGGCGTCCTGCGATCCCGGCTCTGCCTTCTAGGTGCTGCAGTTTTTAGCGTTTGAGAACACGCTCGATCCCATTTAAAAGATCGGCTTCTTGGTTGGTCAGTACCGTTCTTGGGTCCAATACGACCCGGTCATCCGCCACTCGAGCGATAA
>DAOWMX010000260.1 GCA_030642885.1 Anaerolineales bacterium
ATGCTTCTAGTATCTTGCGCCCACCCTCGAAATCATCGATTTCAACCTCTAATTCCTCGCGTGTTTCTAATTGTCCGCGAGGGCGCTTGAAAGTAAGCGTCGCCCGATTGTCTTGCCGCAGTCGGAGGACATGCTTCTTTCCGGCAAGCTCCCGGTCAGGGGTATCGAAGCGCAAATTGCGCTCGAGAAGGCGGCTCGTTTTTAACAATGCGTCGTGGGCGATGAGTCGCTTGCGGATGTCTTCCAGATGGCGTAGATAGAACTTCACTTCGATTTCCATGAACGCCTTCTTCAAGAAAGTATCAGCAATATCTGATTCTGGTCAACGCTCTCGCCAGTTTTCACACGCAGGCGATTCACGGTGCCATCGCGCGGCGCTTTGATTTCGTTTTGCATTTTCATTGATTCCAGGATGATGACATCGTCACCCCGGGCTACTTCCTGACCTTCTTCAACCGGGATGTCTATGACGACTCCGGGCATGGGAGCCTTGATATGAACATCCCCGCTGCGGGTTTGCGGGGCGCTGGAACTCTGACGCAGTCGCTGCTGACGTTCGTCCTCCACCTGGACCTCAAAGAGCTGGCCTTGAAGAAGGACTTGAATACCCGTTTCTGTTGTATAAATCGAAGCCTCGTAAGAATCGCCGTCGAGGATAAGTGAGTATACCGGCTGGTCACCCACGGACTGAAAATCGGCAGTTAGCTGTTGATTGTCTACGTCAATCTGCTGATCCGACTTGATTTCCACTTCGAATTGTTTGTCACCAATGGTGGCGAAGTATTTCATGGACCCTCCACGATCTAGAACTTGGGGCAAACATATTGCACGCCTGGGTGTTGATCAGAAATACACCGATTGATCCATCTTAGCGATTCATTCTCTCCCACCTTCCGACCCATTTCCAGTTGCTAGTATCCCGTTTATTGCGACGAACAATCTGTGATGCGCTCTGGCTCTCTCGATGTGTGACCAACGCTGCCATCACAGCCGCGATCTTCGCCAGGTGCTTTTTCTCCTCCTCAAGCTCATTCATGGAGAATCGCTCCTCAACGAAGCGAGTATCGAAAGAACCGGCAATGAATCGGTGGGAATCCATAATGTGCTGATGGAAAGGAATATTGGTTTTCACGCCCAGGATGCGATATTCCTCAAGGGCGCGTCTCATTCGCAGGATCGCCTCCCCCCGCGTTTCTCCCCAGCAAATCAGCTTGGAGATGAGGGCATCGTAATAAGGGGAGATTTCAAACCCTGCGTAGACCCCCGTATCAACGCGGACGCCGGGTCCGCTGGGCGCGATGACCGAATTCAGAATCCCTGTAGAAGGGAGAAAATTGTTATAGGCATCCTCGGCATTTATTCGGCATTCGAGAGCCCATCCGTTGAAGTGGATATCCTCTTGTGCATAGCGAAGTTTGCGGTCGCGCGCGATGCGCAACTGCTCCTTAACGATGTCGATCCCCGTCACAAGTTCAGTTATCGGATGCTCAACTTGCAGGCGGGTGTTCATCTCGAGGAAGAAAAACTTATGGTCCTTATCGACCAAGAATTCGATAGTGCCTGCGTTCAGGTAATCCACTGCACGGGCGGCTGCGCAGGCTACTTCTCCCATCTGCGTGCGCAGCTCATCGTTTATAAACGGGGAGGGGGATTCCTCGAGCAATTTCTGGTGACGTCTTTGCAGGGAGCATTCGCGTTCACCCAAATGGATGACATTGCCATGACTGTCTGCCAGAATCTGGAACTCGATATGCCGTGCATTCTCTATTAATTTTTCGAGATACACATTGCCGTCGCCAAAAGAAGCCTCGGCCTCTCTGCGCGCTGCTTCAAGCAGCCCGGGCATCTCCTCGATGGATTTGACTTCACGCATACCCTTGCCGCCGCCGCCTGCCGTGGCTTTTGCCAGCAGGGGAAAGCCGATCTTCGGGGCGATTGCCAGCAGATCATCATCGCTCAGGTCACCTTCACCTTCAGTTCCAGGGACGACTTGAATCCCCGCGGCGGTGACAGTGGAACGGGCTACAGCTTTGTCCCCCATTGCAGCAATTGCGGATGGTCTTGGACCGATGAATACAAGCCCGGCGTCAAGCACTGCCTGGGCGAAGTCATCACGCTCCGCCAGGAAACCGTATCCCGGGTGAATGGCCCCGGCGCCGCTCTTTTTGGCGATGTCGATGATCTTATCACCGCGCAAGTAGGAGTCGCGCGCAGGCGCAGGACCCAGCAGGTAGGCCTCATCCGCCTGCCGTACATGCAGCGCGGCGCGATCGGCTTCGGAATAGACGGCGATGGTTCGCAGACCTAGTTCATGACAAGCCCGGATGATCCGGACTGCGATTTCTCCACGATTTGCGATAAGTACTTTTTCAAACATCCCTTCCCTCTAATCTAAGGCAGGAGTCAGCGAAGGTCCCTGGGCTGCCAGGAAACGCAGAACTCCTTCGTTGAACTCCTCTGGGATCTCGTGTGGGGGCATGTGATGAACATCGGGGATCAACCATAGCTGCCCGTTCTGAACCCCTTCAGAGATATCGACCGCATGCTGGGGCGTCGCATGTTCATCGAATTCACCTTGAATAACCAGGGTTGGGCAGCTGATCTTTGGCAACCGCTCGCGTATATCCAGTTCCTGCGGTTCACTTTCCATCCAATGCTGTACCCAAGAATCGACGAGGTGCCTTGCCCTATCCCCGTGTTCGCGATCCAGTGCCTTGGAGAAGGGCGGCTGTTTTGATGTTTCGGAGATCATTTCTAACCCAGAGAGCATTTTTGGCTCAAAGTATATGTGGGCAGCGACGACGACCATCCTCTCGATTTGATCGGGACTTGCAGAGGCCATGAGCAGCGCGATAGAGCCGCCGTCGCTATGACCTAAAAGAGAAAGACGATGAATGCCTAGATGGTTAAGAAGAGCGTGAGCCTCCTCGGCATCATGGAGGAGAAATGACTGTTCAAAACATGGGCGAATTTCCGACTTGCCATAACCCCATCGATCATACACGAGCACACGCCATCCGGCGTTGGTGAAGGCGCTTATCTGCCGCCGCCAAGAGCGGATCGATCCAAAACCATGGTGTAGGAGCAATAAAACTGGTGCATCGTCGGCCCCATATAGCTCCCAATATAATTTGTGCCCGTTGATCTCGTAAAATCCCTGATCACCGGGTTGCTCAGAGCGGGATGTTTCCATGTTTTTTCGCCGGATTAGCGTCGCGTTTATTTGAAAGCATCTCCAGACCGTTGATAATACGGGGTCGGGTGAAGCGCGGCTCGATGATGTCGTCTACGTAACCTCGCGCGGCTGCGATGTAGGGATGTGCAAATTTCTCGCGGTATTCCGCCACCAGCTCGGCTCTGCGTTTTTCCGGATCTTTCGCATCAGCGAGTTCCTTACGGAAAATGATATTTACCGCCCCTTCGGGACCCATAACGGCCAGCTCCGCGCTGGTCCAGGCCAGGTTCAGGTCAGAGCGAATGTGTTTGGAGGACATAACATCATACGCGCCGCCGTACGCCTTACGAGTGATCAGGGTGATCTTTGGAACGGTAGCCTCGCAATATGCATAGAGCAGTTTTGCTCCATGGCGGATGATGCCGCCGTGCTCCTGGCCGGTGCCGGGGAGAAAACCAGGTACGTCG
>DAOWMX010000308.1 GCA_030642885.1 Anaerolineales bacterium
AATGTAATTGTGGAGGCTTGGTATGGCGAGAAAAACGATTGGATACGTAAAACTCGCATGGACTTGCCCTCATTGTGATGGCGAAAACCACGGACCAAGAAAGTTCTGCAACGGATGCGGAGCGCCGCAGCCACGAGACGTTGAATTCCACCAAGCTGCACAGGAAGTATTGCTTACGGATGAAGCGGAGATCGCCCGCGCCAAAGCTGGTCCGGACATCCACTGTCCTTACTGCCGCGCAAGAAATCCTGGTGATGCATCGTTCTGCAGCGCTTGTGGAGGGAGCCTGGAGAGCGGCGGAGCTCGCCCAAGCGGCGCTGTTCTTGGGGCGTATCGAAAAGACAAGCAGCTCGACATCGAATGCCCCTCCTGCGCGACACTCAACCCCGCGAATGCGCATACCTGCGCTGGCTGCGGTGACAGCCTGGCAAAACCGAAACCGTCACCCAGGGAGATCAAGGAATCGAAAAAACGCGCTCCGATCGGCATCGCCATTGCCATTGGCGCGCTTTGCCTGATTTCCGGCATCGTGTGGATAGTTCTATCCCAGCGGACGGAAGAACACATCGGAACAGTGGAAGATGTGACCTGGACGCGCTCAATCCCCATTGAAGCCCTTGTGGATATTGAGGATGAGGGGTGGATGGATGAGATCCCCGCGGATGCTGAAATTGGTTCTTGCGCCGATAAGCACCGTGAAACAGTCGCTGAATCCGTACCCAACTCAGTCGAGGTGTGTGGCACACCCTATACTGTAGACACTGGAACCGGTATTGGAGAAGTCGTGCAGGACTGTGCGTATGAAGTCTACAGCGATTGGTGTACCTTCTCTGTAATCGACTGGGGAGTCATCGACACAGTCACACTGACTGGCTCGGACCTCAACCCAATATGGCCAGAAGCAAACCTAGCGGAAGATCAGCGATTCGGCGACGGCGAAGAACGCTTTGAAATCACGCTCTCAACAGATGATGATACCTTCACATACACCATTTATGATCCGGTCGTATTCACCCAATTTCAGCATGGCACAACCTGGATTCTAAATATCAATTCATTCGGTCAATTGATGTCCGTAGCTAAAACCGAATAAGTAATCGTCACTTATGTCTTCACTTTCCAACATCTCGTTGGACGACCATTAGCGGTTCGCCCCACTCCGCACAAAGGAGGCACAGATGTACTTAATCCTTCTAGGACCGCCAGGATCTGGCAAGGGTACACAGGCGGAACGATTATGTAATCAATTGGATCTTCCGCATGTTGCCAGCGGCGATTTATTCCGCGACCACCTGAAGCGGGAGACCGATCTGGGTAACGTGGCACGGAGCTATATGGATAAAGGCCAACTTGTTCCCGATGATGTCACAATTGCTATGGTCAAAGAACGGCTCTCCAGACCGGATTGCCGTGAGGGTACGATCCTGGACGGATTCCCCCGAACCCGGGCACAGGCGGAAGCTCTTGATTCGATCCTCCAAGAGCTCGGGCAGTCGCTTTCGGGCGTATTGTTTATGGCAGTTCCAGACGATGTCCTTATCGAGCGCTTATCGGGCAGACGCATCTGTCGGAAATGCCAAGCACCCTACCACGTCCTTTTTAGCCCACCACGCGAAGCACAAACATGTGATTTGTGTGGAGGAGAACTGTACCAGCGAGATGATGATCAACCGGAGACGATAAAAGCACGCCTTGATGTTTATCACAATCAGACCGCCCCACTCATCAAGTTCTATAAAGCTGCAAATCTCCTGCATGAAGTCGATGGGAATATTGATATCGACCAGGTGACGGATACCATGCTCACGATCATTCGCAGTCTCCGGCCGTAAGGCTCCATCGATAGCAGAAGTGAATTATGAACGCATCAAATAGGGCTGCCCTTTTAGGACAGCCCCTATTCGGGTTAATTTTGTTGGTGAAGGGGGAGATCACCTTCAAGAAGTTAGTGCTGGATTAATCAAACAGATCCTTCCAGCCCTTCTGGAGCTTGCCCCACTGGTCATCCGCCCAATCGACAACCTGTCCTACGCCCGCTTCGACCTTCATCATGGTGAAATTGTAGGATACGGCGTCCCATTTGACCACGTTCCACCAGGCGGCGACATAATCGGCTCGACGGTTCTGGTAGTTCAGGTAGTAGGCATGTTCCCAAACATCCAGCCCCAGTAGAGGCGCCAATCCTTCTGAAAGGGGATTGTCTTGATTTGCCGTGCTCTTCACGAGCAGCTTGCCGTCTTTATCCGCACACAGCCAGGCCCATCCGCTGCCGAAGCGCGTCATTGCCGCCTTCGAAAACACCTCTTTGAAGGCGTCGAATGAGCCAAAGTCTGCAGCTATCGCTTCACCCAGTTTCCCATCCGGCTCCCCGCCGCCCTTCGGACTCATGGTGTGCCAGAAGAAGGAGTGGTTCACGTAACCACCGCCATTGTTGCGTACAGCTATGCGAATTTCCTCGGGAACGTCGTCCAGATGGGCCAAAATGTATTCTACGGGTTTTTTCGCCAGGTCATCATGCCCTTCCAGTGCCTTATTCAAATTGTTCGTGTATCCTTGGTGGTGCTTCGTGTAGTGGATCTCCATTGTACGAGCATCAATGTACGGTTCCAGTTCATTGAACTCATACGGCAACTTGGGTAGTTCGTACGTCATGTGCTCCTCCTCTTGAATTTGCGATACTTTCATTATACCAATATACAAATGATTCTCGGATGATTCGCCTTCAATCCGGCTGGTTCCCAGC
>DAOWMX010000237.1 GCA_030642885.1 Anaerolineales bacterium
CACCTCTTCTTCGGCGCGGTGCTTTGCGTATCCGTAGGGCCATTCCTTGGCGGTGTAATTCCACGTGTGGCTCTCGTCCATAATAGGAAGAGTCTCGTTGGATTCGGCGGCGCGCTTGGGGACCCCCAGGGCGGCGACGGAGGAGGTGTGAATGAACCGCCGAACTCCGCATTGCCGGGCGGCGGAGAGGATATTGTGGGTGCCCTCGACGTGGCTGGCGGCCATCTCTTCGGCGTCGGTCCAGCTTCCGACGCGGCCGCCGCAGTGGTAGATAACTTCGATGTCTCGTGCGGCGAGAGCGAGCGAATCGGGCTCGAAGAGATCCCCCTCGACTAGTTCGACGGGGACACCTTCTAACAAGTCCAGTGAACTGGTGTGTCGGTGGAGCGCGCGGACGTGATGGTCATTTTCCGCCAGTGTACGGCATAGGTGTGAGCCGACAAAGCCTGTCGCTCCGGTTACCAGGATATTCATTTTTGGAATTTCCTCCGTCGGGTATCTTCTTATTCGATTATCAAGTTTACCTGAAAGCAAGAGCTTCTGGAAATCATCGGCTTATATTGCGGCGCTAAGCACAGGGTCGATGTTGGGAATTGACAAATCGCCCAAAATATTGTAGAGTACTCTATATTACAGAGTACTCTGGAGGAATGAGATGGATAGGAATGAGGCACATGAGTCGCTGGAGATCGCTCGGCAATCCATGGAATTAACCCGCCAGGCTGTGGCGCGCGCCGGCTCGGGTTACATACTCATCATTTGGGGGATCGTCTGGCTCTTCGGCTTCCTCGGCAGTCAATTCCTGGGCGAAGCCCAGGGTTATCTGTGGCTGGTTCTCGACGTCTTCGGCATCGTTGGAATGGTTGTGGTCATCCTGAAGTCAAGGAGCCAGGTGCGATCGACGCACGGAAAAAGGATCGGTATTTTCTGGCTGATACTCTTTGTCTACGGTGGTCTCATCTTCTGGATCGCTGGTCCAATTCTTGGTGATAAGTATCTGCTCTTCATCACGGTTTTCGTCTCCTTTGGCTATGTCGTAATGGGACTGTGGTTTTCGCCCCCGCTGCTCTACATAGGTCTGGGTATCACCGCTCTAGCGTTGGTCGGGTGGCAGTTAATCCCCGCCTACCTAGGAGCCTGGCTGGCCCTGGTTGGCGGTGGTGGGTTGATAGCTTCGGGTATTTTCATTTTACGAGGCAGGGCGTGATCGATGGCGAATCTTGACAATCTCATCCACCAACCGGTCCGTCTGCGCATTGTTTCCTCTCTGTCCACCCTCTCAGAGGAAGAATCTTTGGAATTTACTTTTCTCAGGGATTTGCACGACCTAACCGATGGCAATCTAGGGGCGCATTTGCGAAAACTAGAAGAGGCGGGTTATGTGAGTCTGGAAAAAACCTTCGTTGATAGGAAGCCGCGCACTTTCATCGCCCTCACTCGTAAAGGCAGGAAGGCTTTTCGTGAGCACGTGAAAGCTCTCGAGCAAATATTGAAGGACAAACCCTGAACCACGCTGCTGCCTGGCAGCAGTTTCGATCGAGGAGAAAGGGATATGGCACCCGTACTTGAAGTTACCGGCTTAGTGAAATGCTATGGAGATTTGCGCGCGGTAGACGGAGTCACTTTTGCTGTTGATGAGGGCGAAATCTTCGGCATGGTCGGTCCAAATGGGGCCGGAAAGACCACGACCATCGAATGCCTTGAAGGACTTCGACAACCTGACGGTGGACGTGTGTCTGTCCATGGTAAAGATCCCTACAAGGAGTGCCGTACGGTAATGGAACGAATCGGAATCCAGCTCCAGGAATCGGATCTTCCCTCCCGTTTGCGGGTAGGGGAGGCTTTGAATCTGTTCGCATCCTTTTACGCTGGGCCTGTTGATCCCGAGATGCTGCTTGAACGGATGGGTCTTCAAGAGAAAGCGAAGTCGCCGGTTGCCAAGTTGTCCGGGGGGCAGAAACAGAGGCTGTTCATCGCGTTGGCGCTCATCAACCGCCCGGAAGTTGTTTTTCTCGATGAGCTAACGACCGGGCTCGATCCGCAAGCGCGCAGATCAATGTGGGATCTGGTGCGCGAGATTCGCGACCAGGGGAGCACCGTTTTTCTGACAACCCACTATATGGAAGAAGCTGAGCGTTTATGTGATCGGGTGGCAATTATGGATCACGGCAAGATCGTGGCGTTGGACAGCCCGCGGGCCATGATCCGCAATCTAGGAATCGAGAAGAGATTAAGTTTCCAACTGTTGAATGGTTCTAAGGAACTGGCTCTCGATGCGCTACCTGGCGTCGAACATGTCGAACGCCGCCAGGATCGAGTGACCGTCTCTGGATCTGGAAAACGGTTCATAAGCAGGGTCGTAAACGCGTTGGAGGATAACGGCATCGACTTCGACGATCTGCGGACAGAGCAGCCCAACCTGGAAGACGTATTCCTCTCCCTGACGGGGAGAGCGGTGAGGGAGTAAGGAAATGCGCGGCTTAAGCGAACTGACGAATACTTCGATCATACTATATATCCGCGAACCCATTGCGGCGTTCTTTACCCTGGCTTTCCCAACGATGCTGATTTTGATCTTCGGGGCGATGTATGGCAACGACCCATCGCCGATTTTCGGTGGATTAGGGAGCATGGATGTATCCATGCCGGCATATTCTGCCTTGATCCTGGGTACGATTGGCCTTCTCTCTGTACCCATCACTACGGCGGGCTATCGCGAGCAGGGCGTCCTCAGACGGTTTCGTGCCACACCCATGCGCCCGCTCACGTATATTGCCTCCGATCTGTTGACCAATCTGGCGATGACGATTCTAGGAATGGCTTTGCTCTTCACAGTTGGCTGGCTGCTCTACCGGGTTCAATTTGAGGGAAATATCCTGCTTTTACTATTCGCGGTGATTCTCAGCGGCCTAGCCATGAGTTCGATGGGATATCTCATCGCCAGCGTCGCTTCGGGTGCGCGGGTGGCGCAGATTATCGGAATGGTGATCTTCTACCCGATGATGTTCTTGTCAGGGGCGGGGATGCCCATCGAACTTCTACCTCCCTCGCTTCAACGCGTCTCAGATTTTTTACCTCTCACCTACGTCGCTCGACTACTCCGGGGATTGTGGTTTGGAGAACCGTTTGCGGATCATTTATTTGAGGTTGGTGTACTCGCCGGCATCCTCGTCGTATTTGGCGGGGCGGCGGCACGCTACTTTCGCTGGGAGTGAGAGTTGGCGGATCGTCATGCCTGCAGCACAATTTGAAGTGGTGGTGAAGACCTACCAAAGGAAAACCAGATGGCGATGACGGGGTTCGAAAAGCTGTTTGTTAATCATCAGAAAAAAGGCGACCGTAATATTGAAATTGTCCGAAACCGGCTTAATAGCTTGAACATTCAAAACATTCATGATGTGCTTGAAATTGGATGCGGTATAGGAACTTTATCAGCGTTCTTATCAAGCGAGTACGGCATGAGCATCTACGGCACGGATTTTGACCCCAAGCAAATCCGGATTGCTAGGGAGTTGTATGGAGAGAACGACCACCTCCACTTTCGTGTTGAGGATGCGGCAAATCTCACATTTGAAGACGCCAGTTTTGATTTGGTTGTCTCACAGGATGTGTTTCATCACATAGCAGCCTGGCCTCAAGCGATTTGTGAAATTGCCAGGGTATTAAGGTTAGAGGGGCACTTTATTTGGGTGGATATGGTCTTTCCAAGTGTAATTACGAAGCTATTCAAACCACTTGTAAAAGCCTATGGTCTATATACGTTCGATGAAATTTGGTTCGAGTTTTGGGATAACGGTTTCGAGGAACGAGTCCATGAGCGCCAAATTCATGGCCCATTTGCGTATCATCACTTTGTTTTGCAAAAGGCTTGTTCGATCACCCAATCCTGATTGAGACTGGCTTGCTTTCTTCAGGAGAGAACGCAGCGCGCTACTTCCGCTGGGAGTAATCTTTAAGCTGCCCATCGGCGATTTCCTGACTTCGGATTCGGTGAAATCTGTAC
>DAOWMX010000319.1 GCA_030642885.1 Anaerolineales bacterium
GATGAGCGTATAGCTGCCGCCGGCATCGTTTGGGAGGACAACAAGCGGCTGTAAGATGCCGTGTTCACTGATGGAATCGGCTAGTTGAGAGATGTTCTCCATTTCCGGGGATGTGCGAGGTTGCCTGGGATTGGGTTGAATGTTCTCGACTGGTACCTGGAGCATACCTTGCCGCGATGGAATTTGGTCGGAGCCTGTCGGGATTAATGCATCCAGGCCTTTACCTAACCCGCGCTTCTTACTCATCTCTTACCTCATCATTTCGGATGGTTTCTACATTTTCGATGCCGTCACCCTCGAGAAGTTCACGTGCAAGCGACTGGTAAGCAAGTGCGCCGCTTGAATTCGGCGAATAAGCCGTAATCGGCAGTCCGTGAGACGGCGCTTCAGCGAGTCTTACGCTACGGGGTATCACCGTTCTAAAAACTTCGTCTGGGAAATGCTGTCTGACTTCCTCCACGACATCCTGCGAAAGGTTCGTACGCCCATCATACATTGTGAGCAGCATCCCGCGGATTCTGAGTTCGGGATAGAGTCCACTTTTGATGCGCGTCAATGTCTCCATGAGCTGCGTCAGCCCTTCCAGGGCAAGGTACTCGCACTGAATGGGGATGATGACGCCATTCGCTGCGGCAAGCAAGCCGTTAAGCGTCAACAAGCCGAGTGAAGGCGGGCAATCCACAAAGATGTAATCGTACTTCTTCGCAAGAGGTTGGAGCATTTTCCGTAATAACTTCTCGCGCTCGGGTACATCGACTATCTCGATTTGAGCCCCGGCAAGCGCAGAGGAGGAGGGCAGCAGCGATAGGTTTAATTTCTGGTTGTGAAGGACAATCTCAGATGCAGGGATCCGTCCGATGAGAGCATCATAGGTACCCTGCTTGACCTCCGAGTGATTTATGCCCAGACAAGAAGTCGCGTTGGCTTGTGGGTCGATGTCGACGAGCAAGACGCTCTGCCCGAAAATTGCTATATTGGCGCCGAGATTGATTGCGGTGGTCGTCTTCCCCACGCCGCCTTTCTGGTTCACCAGTGCATAGATACGTGTCATTCAATCACCGTCCGTTCGACAAGTTTAACCTCTGTAGATCTCGGGATACTGGCAATACCGCTCCGTGAGACAGAGATTGCGGCGAGATGGTTGGCAAGACGAGCGGCAGTCCAGGGTGAATGGCCGTCGTTCAGGAAGATGAAGAATGCAGCGGCGAAGATGTCTCCTGCTCCGGTAGGATCAATTTCCTGTGTCACGGGTGCCGGGATATGCCTCCACTCATCAGCCCAGAAAATGCGCCCCCCTCGGCGGCCGTCGGTGATTGCTAGAATCTCACACAATTGGGAGATTTGATCGATGGTATCTTCACTTCCTTGTAGATCTTCACTGCTGAATACAACTACGCCGGCGCGAGAAATCTGGTGTTGACTGGTTCCCCAATTTTCGAGCCAAACCTCCCCTGAAGGTCCCCAGCGGCGGAGCCATCCCTGGTGTGTCAGGCAGATTAGTGCCTGAGGAAAAATGTCGAGGATGGAGTAGTCGACCTCATTGGCGATCAGGGCAATATGAACGATAGGTGCGTCTCGCCAATTATCGGGTATGTCCGTGCTTGTGAGCGATGCAGCTGTGGACCGAATCGATTGAAGCCGCTCCCCTGGCAGGTATTCGTTTGCGAAGATCGTCGAATCCTGCGAAGGGACCATATGGATCGGGACCTCAGAAAGCGTATGGAGGTTGAGATCAGGGCCGGCTGACGTGACGATAGCGGCTCTCTTGCCGAGGGCTTGGGCGGTTAAACTTGAATAGGTAGCGGTACCCCCGAGGGCAGGGCCATCTGCAGTGAAATCTTCCGAAACATGTCCGATAATGAGGTAATCGACCAGTCGGTCCGAAGCAACCATGTTGAGGATTATAAACGACTGCGGTGACCGGACAACTGGATGCGCGGCTTATCGAGGGATAATCGTGACTTTTCGTTGATCTCTCTCACCTACGCTTGAGGTATCCACATCAGGATTTTCTCGCAGTTCAATATGGACAATTCGGCGCTCATAAGCCGGCATCGGTTCGAGCGACATCGTTTTTGAAGTTTCAATGGCCTGTTTGGCCATTTGCTGAGCGAGGCGGCGAATCTGCTGTTCGCGTCGGGCGCGGTAGCCTTCGATATCAATCAGCACAGCGACAGGGCGTTTGAGTTCCTTGCCTACGATTAGGCGCGTGATGTACTGCAGAGCTGTGAGTGTCTCGCCGCGGCGACCGATGAGGATGCTGAGATCGTCCCCATGGACATCCAGGAAGAGAGGGCGGATCTTACCCGGAGCATCAGCCTCGCCCCAACGTGCTTCGATGCGCGCCTCGATGCCCATGCGTTGAAGAAGCTCGCTTACAGTATCGTGGGTGATCTGAAGCGCTTCCTCATCGCTGCCCTCTACAGCTGATTGAATTTCGCCAGCTCGTTGGACGGTTTCCTCGCGCTTGATA
>DAOWMX010000193.1 GCA_030642885.1 Anaerolineales bacterium
CATTTCAAAATCAACGTCCATGCTTATCGATGCCTGATTCTATCCGGAGAACCACAGGCGCTGGATCATGACCAGCTATGCTGGGTTGCGCTGCCCGACCTGGAGAGTTATCCGATGGGAAAGGTCGACCGATTGATCGCCAATCTTCTCTTGGCCGACGACCACATTTCCTGAACCTCATTTCCTCACCAACCAGAATCGATGCCCTACACTTCTGGATTATCGATCGCCTGTTCGGCTGCGATGGACAATATAGACACCCAGCAAGACCGCCGCTCCGCCCACGAGCTGCGCTGGCTGGAGCTCTTCGCCCAGTAGTGGGGCTGCCAGCAGAGCTGTCACGACGGGTTGTCCGAGCAGAGTCGTTGAGACAATCGTCGCCGGCAGGATACCTTGTACATAATTTATCGCCAACACCCCCACTCCCTGGCTGATCAAGCCGAGGGCCAGAAGATTGAAAAAGGTTTTGGGAGTAAAGCCCCACATTGGCTGGTTGAGGAGAAGATTAAAGATGAATAGTGCGGCCGTGGCGGTCACCCCTGAGACCCAGAAATAAGACAATACGTCCAAGTATTTGCGCCCTATTTGTGTGATCAGGAAATACCCTGCATAGAATAAACCGGCTGTCAAACCCAACAATGCACCCAGATCGAACGACATCGCGCCGAAGGATTCCAGACCCAAAACCAGCGCGGTCCCGAGAAGTGCAATCGCCAATCCCAGCCAGAACTTCCTTGGTAGCTTTTCGCGGAAGAAGAGCAGGGCGCCAAGCCCAACCCACACTGGAGCGGTATTCGCCAACAGCGTTGGAATCGTTGCTCCGCTAAGGACCACTCCTGAGGCCCAGAAGCCCAGGTCGAGCGCAAATAGCAATCCACCAAAAACAGCCCAACGCAATGGCGGTCCATGCCACTTTCTCTCTCGGAGTCTATTAATAGCCGGAGCCGCGAGGATGACGGTTGGAATTGCCATACGATAGAAGCTGGCTACAGTTCCGGGAACACCCGCCTGGCGCACGAAAATCGCCGAAAAACCAATGGCGATAAGTCCGACAAACAGCGTCAGATAGGCGATGAATGTGTCTCTGGATTCCGTTTTCACGTCGTCACTAAACCCTCTTCAGGGTTCCCTTAATAAATCAAGTTTCATAATAAATGCAACATTTCTCCTGCTAGCTGAGTACCTATTAATACGAAGCGATTGGAAAGAACTATAAAGGATCTACATCGTGAGACGAATCCCGCCTGCGCTCTTTCTCTTTTTCCTGGCTCCTACGATCGGCGAACTGCTCTCCGGATCGGCTCCCCCGGTTGAGTTCTTCAATCCTTTCTCTCTGCTCATCCTCTCGGCACTGTACGGCAGCGGTGCGGTGCTGGCGCGCGAGCTTACGCTGCGCTGGGATAAGCGATGGCCAACAATCCTGACGCTCGGGTTAGCTTACGGCATCATCGAAGAGGGGCTAATGATTAAATCTTTCTTCGACCCGAATTGGATGGATCTCGGAATCCTGGGCACATACGGTCGCCTTGTGGGTGTGAATTGGGTCTGGAGCGTTTCTCTCACACTCTACCATGCGACGGTAAGCATCGCCATTCCAATCCTGCTGACAGAGTTGCTCTACGCCGATCGGCGGGATGAGCCCTGGACCAGCCGGCGCGGCATGATCGGCTTGTCCATTCTCCTGGCGGCAGTTGTGCTCTTCGGCGCTCTCGCCATGGCCCCCTACCGCCCTCCATTTATTCCCTACCTGTTCGCGATGTTCACCACGATTGGCCTATACTTCCTGGCCCGTCGTATGCCCAAGCGGTTCAGGCCGCCCCAGCCGGCCCCTCGTTTGCGTCCGCTTTGGATCGGAGTCATCGGGTTTCTCTCGATCATTGCATACTTCATCGGCGGCTGGGCGCTGCCCGAACGGGGCATCCCGCCTGTGTTAACAATCGGGTTCCTGATCATCCTTGCTCTTGGAGTATTGCGCCTCTTGCGCTGGGCATCGGGAGAAGGCGCATGGTCGGACGCTGGCCGACTGGCGCTCGCAACAGGTACGCTCACTTTCTTCATCCTGCTCGCTTTCCTCGCTGAAAGCAGCGCCGACCGGACAGACAACCCGGCCGGAATGGCGCTCGTTGGCCTTGCGGCTGCAGTCGGTCTCCTCTTACTTAACCTGCGAGTTCGACGCAGGATGCGGGATGAGAAACGAGCCGCTTCCACCACACAACCATGTTTTTAACGTCGACGCGGAATACTTGGATGGAGTTAAGCTACTTGTCAGGATCTTCAGAGATCATCATCGGACATCCATGTGCGTATTCCCTCACATAGAAAATTCTCGCTTCTCAAGCTTTGAAAATCGCCTTCATAAATAGAGTTCCCCCTTACGGATGAGTCAAATCCAACAATTTGTGGATGCAGAGACGGGCAAAACTTCGTATACCTACTTAATTGTCAATGTGGTGAAATACATACAAAAGATGAAACTTCTGATCGAATAGGACGCGAGGGGGATACCAACTATCCTGAGAATCTGATAGGATTTTGTAAGGTTGACGCAGAATATGCGTCGACGGCACCTGAAAAACTGAATAGCCCGACTCAGCGAAATGGCAAAACCACCGAAAGGTGGCGACGCAAAGCATTAGGGTCTAAAGCTGAAACCTTCAGCCACGACAGCCTGCTACCGAAACGAGAAGGTACGTGATTAATCTCCAACCGTGTAGCGTCCTATTGCTCACGGTTTTTTCATTTTCCGGGGCGGAGGGTCCAGGGTACAGAACCGTGAGCAACGCGGTTGGTGAAAAGAGCGGGTGTGTGAAAGAAATCAAGTTTACATAAATCTTATATCGGGAAAACAGTGCGGAAGAAACGAAATGGGAAGCTTGAAGTGTGAGGGGTCTACGATGACTAAGCGGCACCGAAAAGGGCAGGGGTTGGTGGAATTCGCTCTCGTTATGCCCATATTTCTAACACTCATTATGGGCATCGTCGAGTTTGGTCGTTTGATGATCATCTACACCGGCGCAGCCACAGCCAGTCGAGAAGCGGCGCGCTACGGCGCATCTGTTGGAATCAGCCCGTCCGGAATCGAACACTTCCGGGACTGCGATGGGATCCGAGCCACAGCTAAAAGAATATCCGGGCTCGCTCCTATCGAGGATAGTGACATCACGATCCAATATGACAACCCCTCGACCGGCTTCTTTGAAGCTTCCTGTCCCCCCAGCCAGTTTGAACTCGGTGACCGGATCGTCGTGCAGGTCAACCTTACTTTCGACCCGATCGTCCCATTGATAAACGTCCCGCCGATTCCGATCTCGTCGGAAACAAAACGAACCGTCCTACGGGACGTCTATATTAAATAACACTTAGGGAACAGCACTTATTTTGCCAGGCAAAGGAGCGTGCATCATGAAGATGGGAAAAAAGCGCAAAGGAGAACGAGGCCAGAGTCTCACCGAGTTTGCGGTTGGTGTGATTTTCATCCTAGTCCTGCTCGCCGGCGGCATGGACTTCGGTCGTGCCTATTTTAGCTACATCAGCATCCGTGATGCAGCTCAAGAGGGCGCAGCCTATGCTTCCATCGCCCCTGCCGATGTCACAGGTGTTCGAGGCCGAGTTCGCGATTCATCCTCGGCACCGCTCGATCTTTCATCCTTCAGCGATGATCAAATTGATATTGTTATCTCGGGCAGCGCCTGCGCTGGCAATACCGTCAGCGTGACGGTGGAGTATGACTTCAACGTTGTTGCCCCTTTCGTCGCCGGAAACACCCTGCACCTGGAAGCGGAAGCGATCGATACAATCCTTCAGCCTCCATGCTGAACAATCCAGGGCGTTTAAGCGCACGGAAAGATGGTGTGATATGAAGAGAAGGCGTTCTGAATCAGGTCAGTCTTACATCATCATGGCGATGATGATGATTGGCATGCTGGGTTTTTCTGCTTTAGCGATCGACGGCGGTATGCTCTATCATGAGCACCGGCGTGCGCAAAATGCCGCGGACGCAGCCGCCATGGCGGCCGCCCTCGCCAAGGTAAAAAGCCAACCGCTCGGCACCGTAGCGCTGACCAGCACTACAAGCAACGACTTCGTTACCACAGCGCAAGCCTGCAGCCCTGCAGGATTAGACTGCATTCTGGGTGTCGGGACCGATCTTACGATCGAGGTGACCAACCCGCCGCGTGTAGGCTTATACGCCGGGAATCCCGAATATATCCGCGTGAATATCGAGCATAAGGTAAATACCAGCTTCGCCCACCTCGTCTTCTCAGGAGGATTGCACGACACCGTCGAGGCCGTGTCACGCGTCTGGCCGACGCAGAATTTCACGCCAGGGTACGCTATCTTTGCCGCCACCGACCATGATTGCAAGGGGGTCTGGTTCTCGGGGACTGGAGACACCAACGTCACCGGCGGCGGTGTTTTTTCGAATTCTGACGCCGCCAGCGCGAGCTGCCAATCCGGCGTACAGGGCGGCGGCGGCGCGATTAACGTCGCCAGTCCACATGGCATCGAAGTCGTGGGGACTTTCGACCTGGGCGGAAGCGGCGCGGTGACCCCAGCTCCCACCGAATTCGTACCGAAACAACGCATCCGACCCATGATGGGCACGCCCGACTGCAGCGGTCTCTGGGATTATGGCAAGATGAAGATTAACAGCGCTGGCGCGCATACGATCTTCCCCGGTCGGTACGAGGAAATCACGGTACTGGCGAACGCGGACGTAACGATGAATCCCGGGATGTACTGCGTCTACGGCAACAA
>DAOWMX010000280.1 GCA_030642885.1 Anaerolineales bacterium
GCCCTATCTGTTACGGACATTGCCGTGTCAGAGGCGCCCGTTAGCGCCAGGTAAGCAGCTTTCGCTGCATCTTCGTCGTTGTCCAGCAGCCAGGCGGCTTCCCATACCAGCAAGCGGTTCGATTCAACCTCGATCGCCATCTCAGCCAGCATAAAAGCGATCGACTGCCTTTGGGCAATGGGTTTACCCCAGACTTCGCGCTCCTTCGCATAGGGCAATGCATAATCAAGCGCGGCCTTGCTCAAGCCAATCGCCATCGCGCCGATGGTGAATTGAGCGCTGGCGATGACCGACGCTGGATCAAATCCATCGTCCCCACCCAAACGAGCATCGGTCGGAACTTTGACGTCTTCCAGAGTTAAGCTGAATGTCGGCAGTGCATGTATGCCAAGAAGTTTGTCCCTCTCGCCGACAGTCAATCCCTCCGCATCCGGCGGAACGATAAACGCCTGCGTCTTCCCGTCTACTGCGGCAAATACCAGGAATGATTCGGCCTGATCGGCGAAGGGTACATATACCTTCTCGCCGGTGAGCGAATATCCACTTTTGGTCTTCTTTGCAATCGTGCTCATCTCGCCAAGATAGAAATCGAAATGGGATTCGGTGATGGCGGCCACATACGGTTTCCATTCCGCTTCAATAACCGGCGGGATTAATTCTTCCTTCTGCGCCTCCGTCCCGCCATACAGGATGGGCATAACGTAGGTTGAAGGGGCCATAACCGCCAGCGCGATCGCCAGATCACCCCCTGCCATCGCCTCCGCGGCAAGCACTCCTGTAACTGCAGAATGGTCACCAAAGCCGCCGTATTGCTCAGGAACGCTGGCCTGGAGGACGCCCATTTCCCAGCCCTTCTCGATTAGTGCGCGTGGAATCTCGCCGGATTCCTCTGCATCACGAGCTGCTTCACGCAAATCGTTTGCCGCGTACCGCTCCACGGCATCGATGAGCATGCGCTGCTCTTCAGTTGGTTCAAATGAATACATAGGTCACTCCTTTAGAAAGGAACCGCATAATCCTTTCCATGTCTCGTCTCTAAATTCCTGCTGCTGAACTTCGCCATCAATCAAGCTGCTAACCACTCCCTCCCTTCAAAGCAGGCATAACGTTTTCTTCGATGTGCCTGCGAACATATATACGAGGCGTATTCCTCCCGGCCTCGAAATCATCAAGGTTTGTCAATTCAACAAACCCACGCGAATAGAGGTATTCGAAGTGTGCAGCCGTCTCCTCAACTGCCAGGATTTGATGGTATACCTCCGTCTCCGGGAAAAGTTCTTGGGACACTTCGTATATCGTTGCCGGGGTCTCCAAGAGATCCAATATTTGATTCAGACGCTCCCGATGGACAGCGATAATCGCCTCGATCCTAGCCGCGGGTTCCTCGATGGGGCCTTGATGTCCTCCCAGCGCTAACCGGACTTGTTTTGTAAGGGGCGCAACTTTCTGGAGCGAGGCCAGATAATGCTCAAGGCCGGTATTCAAACAGAGGCTCTCCGGCGCCATATGGGGCGATGTTTGCGCTAATATGTGGTCCGCCGAAAGCAAGATGTCGCCAACGCGGGCAACAATCTGCCCAGAGCAGTGTCCGGGAACATGGACAAACTCCAAACCATTTAGTCGCATTCCGATAGCTTCATAGGAAAAATCTACTTCGATCGAGGAAAACAGCATCTTATGCAAGAGAAAGAGCGTTACTAACTCTTCTGCTTTAGACTCATGGACACCAGATTCAAGCAGGAAGGCGCGGAAGCGAGGTTCGATTACTTCCAATTGCTCCTCATAGTTCGTCAGTACACGCCGATCGAGCTCGTGGATCCCAATGGGCGCACCCGTCCGCTCGCGGACATAATGCAAGCCACCGTAATGGTCAATATGAGCGTGGGAGATGAGGATGTGAGTGATCCGATCCCACCCCGCAGCCTCCTTGAATTCCACATTAATCCGCTCGAGGCCAGCTTCGAGCTGCTCGTTCGAATCTCCAAATCCGGACCCCACATCGAACAACACAACAAGGTCTTTCGTAATCACAAGATGCGCGTACCCGTACATTCCCGGGAAGATGTCCAGTGGGATACGGTAAATGCGGTCGCCCCCCGAGTTCTCGAAACGGGAGAGCTCACGATCCCTCATGATGTCGAATCTCCCCCATTCCCGAGACCCTTAAGGAAGATGTCCCCGAATTGATTCGCAATTTCCTGGGAAGTCAATCTACCGCCCGGTTGATACCAGGTAATCATCCAATTCAAAACGCCCAGTATTGCGAAGGTGGTAATTACTTCATCCGTCTTACGGAATTCTCCAGATTTTGTGCCTTCTTCAAGAATCTCGCGCCAGATAGATTCCAATCGGTCTCGGCGAGCGATATGCGCAGCCTGGAGATCATCCTCAAGGCTGCGATGCTCCCGGAGTAGCACAGTTGCCAGGTCGATGTCCTCGGTTAGACGTCCGACGTATGCTTGCATCGCTTGACGTACTTTTTCTTCTGGCTTGATTTCAGATTTCGCAACCGCTTCGATATCCTTAATGAGCAAATCGAGGGCGCGGTCGAGGATGTCGACGAGGATTTCTTGCTTTCCGGAAATGTGATGATAGAGGCTTGCTTTCTGAAGATGAACGGCATCGGCGATATCCTGCATCGACGTGCCGTGATACCCTTTCTGGCGAAAGATTTGTGCAGCCGCCTGAATGATATCCGAGCGTTGCATCGATGCTTTCCCTACCGACCGTTCGGTAGTTCTATCGTAGCATATCTACAACACCGGAGTCAAGCAAAAAGCCGGCGGTCTTGAGCGAACGCAACTGTTGGGATAAAAACAAGGGAGTAAGCCCCTGTAGCTCAGTGGATAGAGCGCTGTCATCCGGAGACAGATGCCGGCGTTCGAATCGCCGCAGGGGTACATCCAGGAACCTGTGAACCGGTACAATCTAGACGATCTGGTGTTCACTGTACTTCGACTTTTCCATTGGAATCTCCTGTTTTCTTGTTCTTATTTTGCCGGAAAATTCCACTTCCGGTTGGTATTATTTTAGGGGATGGTTACCAAACCTGTCCACCAAATTCCTGTTGGACTCTCATAAGGACTGGCACATATTTAGGCACCAGGTCACATTTAATCAAACACACTTATGGAATATATTACGCGAATACATTGCATATTACGCCTATGCTCAACCACACCAGGGTTTGCAGCAACAAATTCCTATCCAGCCTCTTGAACCAACAGAAAGATGTCAATGTGGGTGGTATCCGA
>DAOWMX010000016.1 GCA_030642885.1 Anaerolineales bacterium
CGATTTTACTGCGCAAGGTGGCGACAAATTCAGTGATTGCAAAGCGATCATCGCCAACGAGAAGATAGACTCTTGGGGGAGGTTTAGTCATCGCATCAGTTCTTCGTGAGGATGTGATAGACAGGATTCGAGTTTGTTTGGACACGCCGTATCGAGAGAACCTCAAGCTGCTCGGGATCACCTTGTGTGGTGATGTGTTGCTGAACGGAGAGGCCGATTGGCTGGGAAACGATCAATGCCAAGAGCGTGGCTGTGATTGCTAGCGGAAGGCGTTCAGCACGACGACGCCAGTTTTCATGCTCGCTGCCCATTAATGTTAGGAAGGAAGCAGTGCCGGCGAGAATCGCGGAGGTCACGAGGTTTGTTCCGCAGTTGGGGTGGATTGCCAGTTGGTGCTCGCCATTGCGAAGTCTACGGAGAGCTTCCTGAGTCGCCGACTCCAGTGCTTCGACAGGCACATCCCCGTACAAGAAAAAACCCTGGGTATTGGATCGGCCAATAAGCTTGCGATTTGGAAACTGCTGACTAAGTATGTGAATCGTCGCATGCTCAAGAGCATGATTACGGCGAATTCTGGAGAGTGCAGGATGATTACGAAGAGTTTGAAGTTGATCTGTCACTTCGGGCCTCAGGAGACGAGTGATGGCATTATACACTGGGTCCAACGTTGCGCTGCGCGGCTCTGCATGGATGACAATCACCGGTGTAGGCTCGGTTGTCGGAAAGCCAGGTCAAGAGCGGTACAGGAGCTGCTCTTCCCAACCATTGTGTTCAGAGCTATCCATAAATGTGTTTGAGCGCATCCAGTTGGCCTGAAAGTTGTTGCCCGTCTTCGCATGTCAGCATTGGGCGCATATTTGCTTTGGTGATGGAGAGCGGTTCGAGGTATTTCTTGAGGTGCTTACGAAAGCGGATGATCCCAAGCTTTTCTCCGTGGTAGGAAATCATGTGTTCGAGATGCCCTCGCATAATTTGGATGCGCTCCTCGATGGGAGGCGCCTCACGCGGAATCCGCTGAAAAATCCAGGGGTTGCCGATCGCGCCTCGTCCAATCATCACGCCATCACATCCGGTCAATTCCTTCAGGCGAGTGATATCTTGAGGCGTCTGTACGTCTCCATTCCCAATA
This sequence comes from Anaerolineales bacterium, assembly GCA_030642885.1. Classification (GTDB taxonomy): domain Bacteria; phylum Chloroflexota; class Anaerolineae; order Anaerolineales; family E44-bin32; genus E44-bin32. Next base: position 1,130 of record DAOWMX010000016.1, read on the forward strand.
ACGGGGATCGTTACTGCAGATTTTATCTCTGCAATTGTGTCCCAATCTGCGTCACCGAGATAACCTTGATTTCGCGTACGGGCGTGAACAGCGATGAGCGCGCCGCCATTGTCTTCAACGGCGTGAGCAACTTCCAGGTAATTTAAGCTCGTTTGGTCCCACCCAATTCGTATCTTCGCGGTAACAGGCACGTTTAAGGCAGCGGTTAAAAGATGGATGATTCGCCCGATCTTATCTGGCTCTCGCAGCAAACCCGCGCCCGCCCCGCGGTTGGATACTCTTCGCGAAGAGCAACCCATGTTAACGTCGATCGCATCAGGTTGTAACTTTTGTATTCGCAGGGCTGCCTCCAGAAGATTCTCTTCGGATTGATCGAAGATCTGGAAGAGGACAGGACGTTCCTCGGGGAGGAAGTCCAGGTCACGCCAGGCTAGATCATCGCCTCGTATAAGCGCTATGGCGTTCACAAACCCCGTGTAACTCATCGAAGACCCGAAGCGACGGCAAAGCGTTCGAAAGGGAACGTCCGAGTAGCCATCCATTGGGGCGAGGATTAAATCACCTTGGATGGGAATATCACCAAGCATGAAATCGGGAGCAGAAAGAGGCATCAAAGGGTTTATACCGCGATAGGACTTGATAGATCAAGTAGCTTGGAACGATTGATCTTCCGATCGATTTTAAATCATTATGCCATGATTACTTGTAGCAAAACCATGAGCGGATTAAAATAAGGCTCATGAATTGGGAATTAATCGGGCACGAGTGGGCGGTGAACTTACTTTGCAGGCATATCGCCAGCGATCAAGTCCGACATGCGTACCTAATAACTGGACCGGATGGTGTTGGCAAGAGGACGCTTGCGATGCGCTTCGCGCAGGCTATAAATTGCACTGACTCGAAACATGCAGGAGAGTTCTGTGGTCAATGTAGGGCCTGTCAGTTTATTCAGCGTAATAAATTCCCCGATCTTCACATTGTAGAGGCCGAGGATGTGGGGGGGATTCTCAAGGTAGAAAAAATCCGCGAATTACAACACCAATTGGCATTGTCTCCCTACGAGGGGAAAAAGAGGGTGGCGCTTCTACTGCGGTTTCATGAGGCGAATGATAATGCTGCCAATGCATTGCTGAAAACACTCGAAGAACCTGCGCCAAAGGTCGTCATGCTCCTAACTGCCCAATCAAAGGAGACCCTACTGCCGACGATATCCTCCCGTTGTGAAATCCTTCAGCTAAGGGAAGTCCCTCGTGATCAGATTGAAGAGGTATTGGTGGAGCGCGGGGAGGAGCACGAAAAGGCGGCCCTGCTTGCTCGGCTGGCTGCCGGGAGGCCGGGGTGGGCGTTTCACTATGCTTCAAACCCCGAATTACTAGATGAACGCACAGAACACCTGGAAGACCTGATACGTCTAATAAAGACGGATCGACTCGAACGGTTTAAACAGGTCGAGCTATGGACGCGAGAGTGGGAGAAAGAACGGAAGCGGGGAGGGGAACATCCACGATTGAGGGCGCTCGGCGTTCTGGAAAACTGGGTTAGCCTTTGGCGGGACGCGATGATGCTTGCCTACGATGCGACTGCAGAACAGAGGAACATTGATCGGGCGCAAGACATACAAATGCTGGTGAGTGCACTACCGCGGGAACAAATCAGCGAGATTCTGGGCAAGTTAGAACAAGCGAAAAGTGATCTTCAAAAGAATGCCAATGTTCGCTTGGTGATGGAGACTTTAATGCTAGATCTGCCCAGGATCCCAGAGGGATAAGACGATAATTGTTAAGTTTGCGTGTATGAATGAAGAATGAATAGATAGGCCATTGCTGATGTGATGCACCGCCTTTTCTTTTCTTCCCTCCTATGTCTCACTGACAACTATCGATCCGGCGCTACATTTCGAAGGGCCGTTCTTAAAATCATTTAGAAACCATCAAGGGATATTCATTGGATTTCTTGTCACGCTAAAGAGGGTTCTTGGTTTTATGTGGAGTGCGGAAGCTCTGCTTCCGGTGGCAGGCGATGAAGTATTCGTCAGCGAGGTTCGACGACGAGACGTATGGCGGTGCGTTCTTTCCCGCTGATATCGACGGTGGTGAACTCGGGGAGGCAGACGATGTCAATCCCATCTTCCTGAAGGTAACCACGGGCGATTGCGACTGCTTTAACAGCCTGGTTTACGGCTCCAGCGCCGATCGCCTGCACTTCGGCTCGCTGGTGCTCGCGGACGACTCCGGCGATTGCACCAGCGACAGCAGAGGTGCGTGAATCTGATGAAACTTTAAGAATGTTCATCGGGCTCTCTCAAATGGAAGCGAAAATGTCAACGCCCGATAAGTGGCGCGCTCATTCTGCATTGTATAGGATTCATGTGCCAGTCGCAAGCAGCAGCAATTGAATCACGCCTAATCTTACGGTGAGGTGTTAAGTTAAGTAGTGTAATATTGTGTAATAAGCACTTCAATCGAGATGAACTCCTTATTCGCATGTTCGCTAATAAGAACTGTTTCCGTGAACAGCCTATTTAAAGTGGAGGATATATAAGCCATAGAAGACTAACCGATATCAACCAGTGATGAAACAACCAGTGACGACAGATTATGGGCTGCGCTCGGTTATCCTATTCCAATTATTGCCTTAGTTCTCCTGTTCATGGAGGATAAGAAAGAAATCCCCTTCCTGCGATTTCACGCCGTTCAGTCGATCGCGTTAAACATCGCGGTTTGGGTACTCATCATTATCCTCGTCGCTATAACATTTGGGGTTGCAGGGATTTGTGTCCCATTGCTCTGGTTCGCAACCTTCTGGCCTGCTTATGATGCTTATAAGGGAAAGTACACGGAAATACCTGTAATCACCAAATTTCTTAAAGGCCAGGGCTGGGTATAATCGTCACCAGCAAAGGACAAAAAGAACCCGCTTTTTGGCGGGTTCTTTTTGTAATCGAATAAGTGCGCTTATCACGAGGAAATCCTGGATCATGGTGATGTTTCTAGGACACCAACTCTCTTATATTATCAAACCATTGACGCGTGCGACCTCCTCCTCCCCGAAGACAACTTCCTCCTTCCCCGCCAATTTGTGATTGATTTTTTCGACAATTAGATCTAGATGGCTGTCATTGGCAACATAATCGAGATCGTCAGCAGGGACGGTGAGCACAGGACAGAGGGTGAAGTCTTCAATCCACGACTTATAAAGGTCATTTAAACGGGTGAGATATTCTGGCTTGATCGATCGTTCGTAGTCGCGACCTCGCGAGGCGATACGGGTTAGCAGTGTGTCCACAGAGGCACGCAGATACACAACCAGATCTGGGGGTGGTAGGAATCGGGTAAGGACGAGATAAAGGTCGCGATAGGTTTGATAATCACGCTCAACCATGTTCCCCTGAAGGAAGAGGTTATGGGCAAAGATCTCCGCATCTTCATAAACACTGCGGTCCTGAATCGCAGACGTCGTATGATCACATAATTGACGATGCGCCATGAGCCGGCGGGTGAGGAAGAAAATTTGGGAGTTGAAAGACCAGGACGTCATGTCGGCGTAGAAATCAGCGAGATAAGGATTTTCCCCTTCGGGTTCATAGAAGGGTTCCCAGCCTAAACGATTCGAAAGCAGTTCGACAAGTGTTGATTTGCCAACGCCGATATTGCCAGCCACAGCGACGAAACGTTTCTTCGCACCACTCTCTATCATCCTGTTCACGCGCCGCTCCTCTCTGCCCAACCTTCGATAAAAGCTTCATTACGATCTAGATACTGTTCCAGGTCATTCATTCTAGTAGATCGCCTTTCGGCAGATACCCCCAAGTTTTCCAGGATGCGCATCCATTCATAGTGGTGCTGCTCCAGATTCTCGGATTGGTTGAGCGCATGAATTGCTTGCTCCCAGGTGGTGATCATCGGCCAAAGGATCGCCTTGGCTTCACCCCTCTCGGCCAACACTTGGAACGCGTTTAAATAGTAATCTCGACGGCAAGATGACAGCAGAGGGTCGGGCGAGCTGGTGGTCGCCTCATCGAAAGTACGTGCCCAGGTGCCCAGTGTCTCAGGGATGGACCAGTCGTGAAGCGAATCGGCCCCCAAAAGTTGAAGGAAGCCTCCATAGAGCTCAGGGTATTCGAGCGTCTGGGCGGCATCATTCAACTGAAGGCTGAGCCGTCGCCCAGCAACAGGGAATCCGGTAAGGCAGGCAACGGCATTTGCTGCCTCGAGCACAGCTCGGCAGTATGTCCGCACCCAGCGGCTTGAGACAGGGAGCAGTGATGATGATTGCCGGGCGCGATCCAGAAAGGCGCGAGCGCGTGTGTGTGTATGATCCGCTCGGAAAAACTGACCCCGTGCGCCTGCTTGAGCCCACTCGAGGAAATGCTCTGGATCATAGAGGAAGATCGGCTCACAAAGAGACGGACCCAGCCACGGGTGAACCCTCAATTCACTCGGTTTCAGATACAAGTCCTGTGCATGATGAGCGATATCCAGATGAACCTGCTGGGAGAGCCTCATCATCTCCCGCTCGGCCGGGGGTGAGTTCCTATGTATGAGCACGAGATCGATGTCGGCGCTGTCGCCAAATTGGGGGTCGCCTCTTGCCAAGCTGCCGATTAGATATCCGGAGAGCACATTGTTTTCAGCGCCGCGCCGCTCGGTTTCGCGGCGCGCTAAATCGATTAAAAGTTCGCGAGAGATTCTCACAAATCGGATCCTTTGTCGAGGGGAAGCTCTGGCTGGTACGGTGGGATTCCCAGAGTGGTGTTGATGCGGTTAATGATGTTTGTGAGATGGGGTTTGTGCGCCACAAAATCTAGTGAGGAACTGTCTATTTTGAGGACCGAATCGCCTGATCTATTTCCAAAAAACGACTCATAAGTTTCGTTGAGTGCATGGATATAATCCCGGTCCATGTTTCGCTCGTAGGAGCGATCACGCATCATGATGCGCTGCATCGCGGTGTCGGTGTCGACTTTAAGATACACGATCAGGTCAGGGGTTTGAATACGCTCCGCTAGAGCTTTGTGAACGAGGGTGTATGTGTCAAGTTCATCGTTTGAAAGGTTCAGGTCTGCGAAGAGCGAGTCTTTCTCGAAGGTGTAATCGGCGATTAAGTTTCCTTTGGCAAGCGCCGTGGGCACAGCCTCCCGCTGTTGTCGGTAGCGGCTGAGAAGGAAGAAGATCTGGGTTTGAAATGCGTTGCGGTCACGGTCCGCGTAGAAATCTCCGAGGAAAGGATTCTCCTCAAAAATCTCGAGCAGCAATTCCGAATTAAAAGCAGGCTGGAGAAGGCGGGCGAGAGATGTCTTCCCAACGCCGATTACACCTTCGATTGCCAAATACATATCGTGTTCTCAGATTCCTGATTGGAGGTGATGTCCTTCGCTGACCAAGGATACTTGCCTTCAAACGAGGATGCAACTCTCGAGGGGGTAAATTCAAGGGAAAGAATTTAATTCTACCCATTGCATTAGTTAAAGTGAGCGCGGAGCAGTTGTTGTATCTATACAGATCCCGCCTAGGATCTAGTTTAAGTGATTAGGAGGCAGGATAGGAGAACATGAGTTGGGATCTTGTGAAAAGTCTACGGCTCAAAGCGGAACTGGAGACAGTAGTGGTGGTGGATGTTACTCACCCAGGCGTTGCCCATGCCGTAGGGCGCGAGGGGGATGTTGTCCTGCACCCAAATGCGCTCATCTTTAAGTGTATACACGTCGGCGAGGTTACGAGCCACATCCCACGCTAACGGGTAGATCGTTCCTTTCTTCTTGACGTTCTTTAATATCACGGTCAAGTATGAACGAGGTCGCATGTAGGATTTAAGGTCAGTGTAGATCTGGACCAGACGATCGAGAAATTCATCATAGTCAGCGATGTTTCCCAGGTCGGCAGGATCGTCTGAATAGGTTACATCAAGTTCAGAAGAATCCCGCCGTTGGCGTTGAGTCTCAGCTCCTCGCGCATGGAGTATGTCCCAGTAAGGAGGGGAAGTCAGGACGTAATCGATCTGGGGTAGATTGAAGGATTGGAGATTCGCCGCATCACCGTTGATAACCTCGACGTTGAGCTCGCTGGCAGGCGGCCCCAGGAGCTCGCGCTCTTCATCGATCAGTTCTCGTGCGATTTCAGCATAAGCGGGGTTTAACTCCAATCCGAAACCACTTCTTCCGCTTCGTAAGCAAGCCAGCAGTGTCGAGCCGGTCCCAACCATGGGGTCGAAGACCACCTGTCCGCTCTTTGTGAAGAATTCGATAAACTCCTGAGCGAGCGTCTCTGGAAATTTCGCGGGATGGCGAAGGACGTCTTTATGTCTGGGAGGGGGATTGTGACTAAACCAGGATTTCTGGAATTTTATCCAATCCTTTGGAGATAAGTCATTCATACGGTTGCGAAAGGCTCGTTTTTTTGCCATTTATCGACGCTCAGGGTGTTGGAGTGTGTGTTGGGGTTGGCGTGGGCAGCAGCGTGCGGACGATGAAGTCATCGAAAGAAGCGGTTGTCTGTCCACCACGTCGGGCGCGAATGAATAGGCCCAGCCCTCCCCAACGCAGCCCAGGATCGCGCGCGTTAAAAATCTCATCACCGTTGAGGAAGAAGCGGAATCGCTCGCCCTCGGCGATGACTCCCAGGCGATTGTCAACGAGCAGCCCCGGGATCAAGGCGTTGGTGAGCGTCTTGGGGATGACAGCAACTTCAGAACCCTCAGAGATACGCGTCACGCGAGCTTCCCCCTTGCAGGTCAGGGTGAAACGGTAGTGTCCACCTGAAGGGTCAACGCGGAACATCAAACCGAACTCATCATCATCCGTGCATAACACCGCTTGAACCACTACTTCGACATAACCGTCCGCGAATTCCTTAACAGGACTCAGTGCGGTGTAAAAAGCGTTCGCCTGCCGGACGGACAGGCTGAAGCGACCATCGAATAAACTCGATCCGCCGACGTTCGAATGCAAATGTATCCAGCCTTGATCCTCGCTGAAGTCATCGTGGAAAAGGATCGGACCCAAACCTGAGGCGATATCCGCCGTAGGGGATGGGGTGGGTTCGGGTGTCAATGTTGGCGAGGGGACTAAAGTAGGAAAGAAGATAGTAGGGGTGGGTGCAGGGGGCGTCGGCACTGGGATGAATGTGGGCGCGGGTCTTGCGCTCACGCAGGATGATAGAAGCAGTGCGCAAGCGGCAATGCAAACTGCTGCAATTTGGAATCGCTCGCGGCCGTCCCCCAAACCCCTCTCCGCTTCGCTTCGGGGGCACCAAGCGGAGCGGGGGACTTCGCTCCCCCGGCTGCTGATGAGATTGCGCATTCTTCTTCCCTTAAGGGCAGGTTGGTTTGTATGAGGATACAACAATCTGAGGAATTGTGGGAGATCTCGCGGTTAGGAGGGCAAGCGGTATCCGTCAGGGATTTAGATGCCAAAGTTTGAAATCGTCGAAGTAGACCGTCAAACCCGGTGTGGATGCAGCGTCGGAGAAGAGGCCGAAGTTCCCTTTGAAGAAAGAGTTATCTTCTATTGAACCCAAGATCTCGCCGTTCGCAAAGACGGTCAAAGTGGTGCCGCGGGCGAGGAATCCGAGCACATTCGTAGTATCCGATCCGGCGAGGATCGAATCGCTGGGAGTCCATTCGAGCAGGTTCTGTACCGTGCCGGAAAAAAGTTTGCGTATTCGATAAGACCCGTCGCAAGAAAATTCGAGTGTGTATCCGCTGTCGCGATTCTCCGGTTCGACCCTAACAGCCAGGCCGATGGCATCTTTTCCAGAGCACTCTCCGACTTCGGCGGTCACTTCGACGTAGAGTTCCCCGGCGTCGACATCCGGTATGGTTGTGCTCCACCATAGAAACTTGTCTGCCAGGAAATCTGTGGCCCGCAGGCGTCCATCATCCCACACGTTCATTGCCCCGTCAAAATTAGGACCGACCCAGGTCAGGTTGGATGAGAAATCGTCCCAATAGTGTGGCGCGGCGAGGTTGATCCCAAAGCGCGGATCATCGGGAGAGAGCGGGGGCGGGGTTGGTGTGATCGTCAGTTCGGGCGTTGGCGTTATGGTGATTAGCGCAGTAGGGGTGGTGAACTTCGTTGCGCTGGGAGGAGCCGTCACCGATGGCAGTCTGTCAACCTTAGCGGAATCCGCAGTCTGGGTGAGGTCCACTGGCAGCTCGCGCACAGGGGCCGGCCGGGTGCAAGCCCCGGCCAGCCAGGTAATTACTACGAGGGTTTCAAGCCTTTGCGATAATCTCACGGGATAAAGGGTATGTTCCAGTATGCGAAGTCATCGAAGGTTGCTGTCAAAGGCCACGTCACTTGTGAACGGACATAGGCGGCAAAATAACCAAAGCTGGACAGCATGCCTGAGTCCCAATAATCGGTCACCTGGACCCCGTTGATGAAGAGGTAGAACTTCCCGTCGTACCCCCAGATCCCCAGGCGATTGGTCGCACCAGGGCCAGTGAGAATAGCGTCAGAGGGTGTCCAGTCGATAAGCGTGACGGAGTTCCCCGGGGACAAGCGGATAAAGCGATATGCGCCATCACAAGAAACCTCGAAAGTGTATCCGCTAGGAGTTATGTCGGGTTCAATCCTGATGACCAGCCCAACTGCATCCCGTGCCTCGCAGTCACCATTGGTTGCAGAAATTTCGGCATAGACTCGTCCGGATTGGACCGATGTGTAAGACCACCAAATACCGGTGTTCAGTGCATCTAAATCGGTTCCGATGAGTTTTCCATTCACAACTTCATACGATGCATTCTCCGATACGTAGTCGAACCAGGTTTCTGGGTTGTTGAAGTAGTCAACGTAATCGGGATTGGCGAGATCGAGATATTTTGCACGAGGATCGTCCTTGTCGGTGATAACTAACGGGGTGGGAGTTGGCTCGAGGGTGAGACGCTGAACCGCGCTTGTCGGCGTGGCTGCAGGAGCCTCAACAGCCGGCGCTGCCACATCAGGAGGCTCAGTCGGCAGAACCACCGCGGACTGTTCATCGGCAGGTTCCGCTGGTGCAACCTCGGGGGCTGCTGGCTCCTGCCCGCGGCGAACAAGCGCCGAGACGCCGAGATATGCGAGTGTAATCACCAGCAGTGTGGACACGATGATCAAGATAATGCGTTCGGTACTGAGAGATTTCCCTTTTTCCTCACTCATCTTAGTCCCTCCTTCATGGGGTGAGCATGACCTTGCCGGACTCGCCGGAAGCCATTGCCTCAATGGCTTTATCGAATTCTTCCATTTTGAAGTGATGGGTAACGAGCGGTGTGAGATCAACGGCGCCGGAGCGGATAAGCCCACGGGCCTGATACCAGGTTTGCCAGAGCTTGCGCCCGCTGATGCCCAGTACGCGCGCCGCCTTGAAGACGATGTGATGATTCCAATCGAATTCAAACGGCCCGGGTGCGACACCGAGGAGCGCCACTTCACCACCGGGTTTCAGCAAGGTGAAACCCTGGTCGATCGCGGATGGTGAGCCGGACATCTCCAGGAGTACATCGACTCCCTCACCGTCGGTCGCATCTTGAATCATCTCGATCACCGGGTCATCAATGGCATGCAGCGCCAGGTCCGCTCCCAACCGGCGAGCGAAATCAATACGGTAGGCGCTGATGTCGGTGGCATAAATGGATCGAGCGCCTATGGCGCGGGCGACTGCGATGGTCATCAAACCAACAGGACCACATCCGGTGACGAGGACTTTCTTGGCCCTTAAGTCGGCAGCGAAGGCGGTATGAACTGCGTTGCCGAAGTTCTCCTGCAGTACAGCGATTTCCAATGGCAGGTCTACAGGATTTGGCCAGGCGTTCTGCGCATGAATGGCGATGTACTCGGCGAAGCCGCCATCACGGTCGACGCCGATAAGCTTTGTGTTCTTACATATATTGCCGCGGCCCGTACGGCAGAAGGAACATTGATTACATATAACGTGCGATTCCAAAGAGACGAAGTCTCCTATCTCTGGTGTCTCGACCATGGATCCACGCTCAACGACATCTCCACAGACCTCATGGCCGACGATCACCGGTGGGTGCATGCGACCTGCTGCCCAAGAATCCCAGTTGTAGATATGTAAGTCAGTTCCACAAATGGAAGCGGCGCGAACCTTAACAAGTACTTCGTCGCGTTTAATCGTGGGGATGGGGACTTGCTGGACTTCAAGACCAGGTTTGGCGTGGGCTTTAACCACCGCCTGCATCGTTTCTGCCATGTTGCGGAGCGCCTCCGTATGAATGGGGTTTTTCGGAGTATAGCATTAACACCGCAAACACAATCTTGGGCGAGTTATAATGCTTTGACTATGGTTCTCGAGTACCAAGAGATAGGAGAGGATCGATGGAATACCGCAGAATGGGACGTTCCGGTTTGAAGTTGAGCGCGATCTCTTTGGGATCTTGGATTTCCTTTGGCGACCAGATTGATGAAAGCGCAGCTGCAAAGCTCATTCAACGGGCACACGAAGCAGGCGTCAATTTCTTTGACAACGCCGATGTTTATGCAAACGGAGATTCCGAACGAGTAATGGGAAAGGCGATCAAGAATTTCCCACGAGAGAGCCTTGTGGTCTCGAGCAAAGTTTTTTGGCCCACGATGCCGGGCCCCAACGGTCGCGGGCTCTCCAGAAAGCACATTATGGAATCCTGCCACGCTTCATTGGAACGAATGAACCTGGAATATCTGGATCTGTATTTTTGCCATCGCTACGATCACGAGACACCGCTGGAAGAGGTGGTACGAGCGATGGATGACCTTGTCCGTCAGGGAAAGGTGTTGTATTGGGGCACATCTGAATGGCGCGCGGGGCAGATTGCACATTCCTATGCCATTGCTCGTGAGTGGAATGCTTATGCACCAGTTGTCGAGCAGCCGCAATACAATATGTTCGTCCGTCGCAGGGTAGAGGATGAACTCGTCCCGGCAGCGAGAGATTTCGGGTTCGGCATCGTGACGTGGAGCCCTCTAAAATACGGCCTCTTGAGCGGCAAGTACAACAAAGGGATGCCTAAAGAGAAGACCCGTCTCACGCGGGCGCCTGAATGGGGGGAGGAAGTCATAACGGAAGAACGGGTGGGTGTGATTCGCCGGTTGACTTCACTTGCGGACGAAATTGGAGTGACGACCGCTCAACTAGCGATCGCATGGCTCCTTCGCATACCTGAGGTGAGCAGCGTGATCACAGGAGCGACGCGTACTGAACATTTAGATGACAATCTGAAAGCGCTTGAGCTCGTGGAAATGCTTACGCCGGATATCTTAGATAAGATAGAAGCGATATTGGGCAATTCTCCTGACGAAATTGAGGAATTCTAACGACCATGCTCCACAAATAACTCGTAGATATCAAAGCGCAGGCTGCGCCTGCGACCGGAATCAGAGCTTCCACACTCCAAATTAATAACAACGCCAGCGATGTTGTTGGTGCCGAGAGTTGCTTCAATTTTTCATTCCCCCCGTTCGCCCCCAAGGGGGCTGCAGGGGACCATATCCTTCGACTTCGCTCAGGACAGGCATCGTCCCCCGCACCCCCTTCCGAATGGCTAAGTATGCAATCCATATACGCCCGAGTTCCAAAGCTGTGCTCTGTCCAATCTACTCCGGATTGCGTTTCAATGGGAAAAAGAGTCCGAGATGGCGATATTTCTACTTATTCGGATTTTCATGGTTGGTTTGAGCCTGCGACAGGAAGCATAGCTTCCGCACTCCACATAATGGAGAGCATCCATATAAGATCGCCATCACTTCGATGGTTGAGTCTCCAGCTCCAAACCGTCTGGATGGTTGAAGTCTATCTTTGCCGCGAACGCGCGGCCAATGTCCTCTAAAAGGTCGGCTGCCCATACGGCATCTAAACCGATCTCGGCGACGTCCACTCCTTCGGGAACAGCGACGCCAAGCTCGTGCATAACGCTGGATGTCAAGTCGAGTTGGTAACGACGCAGGTCGATTCTCGCGGTCTGTTCATATTCCCGCCGCGTCACATAAGTCTGCCATTCGCCAGCGTCTTCCATTGTTTCTGCTAGAACCCAGAACCCCCACTTCAAGATGCTGGCAGATAGGGCATCGATTGGGTGAGGACGCCTTCCGGTGCCGAACGAAAGCATGAGAGTGTCGCCCGGGGGATATAAACCGACGCTGTAGTGGAGCGCCTCGACGGCAGCGTGGTAGACTGGGTTTCCGGATACACCAACTCCCCCATCGACCCAGGTATGCTTCTCTCCAACAACATTAGCAGAGTGCGCGGGGAAATAGGTCGGAGCGGCGATGCTGGCCAAGACGGCGTCTTTTAAGCTCATCGTTCCCCAAAGGCTGGCATTCCCGGGACCATCCTTTACGAAGAAATCGGTCTGACTGGTATCCAGGTTCTTTGCAGTGACCAATACATCGATTCCTAACGAGTTCAGTGGTCTATCGGCACCGATCTCTTGGAGAGTATTAGCAATGTAGGCGTTGCTATAGCGGTGGTTGCCGAGGTTGAAGAGGATTTGATGCAGGGGTAGACGCTGAAACGCGTGCTTGGCCAGCTCACGATAGAGCGCCAGGAGACCGCGGGCGCTGACGCCCAGGGCAATGCCAGCAGCGATAATAGCTCCAGTAGAAGTCCCGGCAACCATGTCAAAGATCTCTCGGCACGGCTTTCTGTGGATCTTTTCGAGTTCCACCAAACATGCCAGGGGAATGATGCCGCGGATGCCACCGCCGTCAATGGAGAGGATTTTCTTCATGTCAAATAGCCCTTATCTTACTAGCGCCAGATTTACAGAGGTAACGGGAGCCCGTGCTCCACGTAGACTTACGCTTTGGCCACCATTAGCTAATGTGCATGATTCCGGCCATCTCCTTGGTGTCCCTCAAGGGCAGGCGCGGTGCCCCTGCAGGCACAGGTCTTGCAGGGATTATCGCCACGCATTCATTTACGGGTAAAATTCGTATATGGCTAAGGTAACGGACGTCAGGCGGTTTCGACGCCGCCGGGAATTCCAATCTAGAGGAGAGAGGCTGCTTGGGCGGGTTGGTTTTGTATTTGCCCTTCTGTTGGTTGTGGGAATTGGATCAGTGGTTCTCCTGATGGCCTTGTCTTATGCCGACCTAACCTCAAACCTTCCCCCGGTAGAAGATCTAGAACAGATCTTCGGTTCCGCAGGGCGAGAATCTTTCCGTCCAGTCAAATTCTATGATCGAACCGGCGATGAACTCCTTTTAGATGTGCTTCACCCGCAGGCACAGAGCCGGCGCTGGTTGTACCTGGACCCGGACGGACCGATCGATCTGCCCGAGCACGCGCTTGAGGCAACGATCGCGATCCAAGACGAAACCTTTTGGTCAAACTCGGGATATAACCCGCAAGAGGTAGTTCAAGCGTTGCTGAATTATCTCGAGCTTCAGGGGCCTCAAGAGATTAGTCCCTCTATAAGTCAACAGCTGGTACAGGCGCAATTGCTGCCGCTCGCAGGAGCAGTGCGTTCTTCTGAGAAACAATCCCTGCAAAGAATGATCCTGGCGGCCGATGTCACTCAGGAGTATCCCAAGGAAAAAATCATCGAGTGGTATATCAACAGCGCCGACTATGGTAATCATGCCTATGGAATTGACGCCGCGGCGCTGGTATATTTCGCTAAGCATGCTTCAGATCTCACCCTCCCCGAAAGTGCGATGTTGGCGTCCATCCCGCTTAATCCATCGCTGAATCCGGTTGAAGCTCCAAAAGAGGCGAAGGAACGGCAGGCGGAGACCTTGATGGCGATGGTGCGAATGGGAGCGATAACAAAACATGAAGCGCAACTGGCCCTTGCACAGACATTGGAGATCAAGCATGAGGCTATTGAGTACCCAGACCATCTCCAAGAACTGGCGGAGTATCTTCAGATTGAGGCGCTTGAGATGTTTGGCGATGATGCCCTGAGGCGAAGCGGATTACGTATCCAAACAACGGTGGACTACGATCTGCAGCTGCAATCTCATTGCACACTACAAACTCATTCCGCCCGACTCTCCGGGCTTGAGCCAAGCATCATTCTCCCTGCGGCAGATGGAACGGGATGTCTCGCTGCGGGGTTTCTCCCTCCGGTTCGTCCAAGCGACGCAAATCTCGATCACAATATCGAATCAGGAGGTTTTGTTGTTCTCGATGCAAACAATGGTGAGATTCTAGCGCTCGCGGGACCGGTTTCTGAAATTCGACCGACCGGGACGACCTTCTCCCCATTTGTGTATTTGTCGGCTTTTGCGCAAGGCTATTCGCCGGGAAGTATGGTCCTGGATATTCCTCCCGATGGTGAATTTACAAATGGGACTTCAGAAGAGCAGGCCTCGCTATATAACGGACCTGTGCGCATCCGCACAGCACTGGCGAACGGGTATAAAGCAGCGAGCGATAGAATCCAGTCTTTGATGGGCGTGGACAGCGTCGTGCGGACGGCGCGTTCAATGGGCGTTGCGTCAGCAACCTATGATACGCAAGAGTATCGCGAAGCCGGTGATCTGGATTGGGAAGCTTCCCTGATTAATCTAACCAGCGCCTATGCTGTCCTGGCGAATCAAGGAACGATGGTCGGTGAGTCATCCCCAGTGAATGGAACAGCGAGAAATCCTTTGCAGCCGTCGATCTTTTCAACGATTGAGGATGGCGCCAGGAGATCGACGTATGGCTTCGATCCAGAACAGAAAGCAGTTCTAAGCGCTAAATTAGCTTATCTGATGACTGATGTGTTGATGGATGAGACGGCACGCTGGCCAGCCCTGGGGCAGTCAAATGCCTTAGAGATTGGCAGACCGGCGGGGGCAATTGCATCTGTTGCGGGCGGCCGTGATTTCTGGAGTCTGGGCTACACTCCGAGCCGGGTTGTAGGTGTTTGGCTTGGAAATCCAGACGGCTCCGAGGCGGTTGGCTTACATGAGATGAACAGCGCCGCGCCGGTGTGGCATGCCCTGATACGCTACGCGACAAAGGATTTACCGACAGCTGGATGGCAGATACCAACGGGTGTGAACCGGATCGATGTCTGTGATCCCTCCGGCTTGCTGCCCACTGTGTACTGTCCTTCGGTTGTGAGCGAAGTTTTCATCAACGGCACTGAGCCGATAACCTTCGATAATCTTTACCAGCCCTACCTGGTAAACAAGGAAACGGGCAAGCTCGCGACTCTGAACACGCCAATCGACCTTGTTGAAGAACGTATATATCTCGTCCCGCCTCCAGAAGCAGCGGAGTGGGCACAGCTGGTTGGACTGGAAAGACCCCCTCAAGAATATGACACTCTCACAAATCTGGAAGATCAGCCTTCAGATGTTCGCATCACCACGCCTGCATCTTTCTCCTATCTTCGTGACGATATCGTGGTGAGAGGTTATGCGAACCCGCAGGATTTTGATTACTATCGCCTTCAATATGGCAGCGGGTTAAACCCCACTCGCTGGGTGCAAATTGGAGATGACAGCAGCAAGCAAGTACGGGGGGGCACGTTGGTGAGTTGGAAGACCGAGGGTCTCAATGGGCTGTATACGCTTCAACTTGTTGTCGTCGACGAAGACGGGCATATCTCAACCCATGCCATCCATGTCACGGTGGACAACCAACCACCGCAGGTCGAGATCCTGCTGCCCGAGCCCGACCAGGTCCTAAGCGGGAACAGTCGGCAGGAGATGGTGATAGATGTTGATGTGACAGACAACTTCGGGGTTGAGCGGGTCGAGTTCTATGTCGATGGTAGTAAAGTTGAAACGGTGAC
>DAOWMX010000227.1 GCA_030642885.1 Anaerolineales bacterium
CGCATCATCGTACTTGCCAGACTTCACGCAGGTTACAGTTGTTTTCTGACATCCTTTTTTAGTGACGACATTACAGCCGGTGGTTAACGTACACCCTTCACCGGTCGCCTGATCACAGCCAGTGGGTACTGGGCATCCATAACCAGACTTGGGGTTGCATCCAACGCCTTTTTTATTCCCGTAAACCAGTTTGACTTCGGTATCCATTACCTGTGGGTTGCGAGCAGCAGCGAGCAATCTCGGTGTTGTATATAGTTTTACGCGGCTTATGTAAGCTCTTGTTGGTTGCGACCAGGGAACGGCATCCGTATCCGGCAGGACCAGCAAACGTGTTTTAACTCCCCCGGCAACTGCAGAAACGACATGCTCGTCCGGGTGATCACGAGACTCGGAAATCCCGCTCATGGCTACATTCTCAAACCAGTAGAGGGTCTCACCTGTTTCCATCTCCTCAATCTCATATAGGGTGTAACCGAGAACGTTATCGGCGCCCAGCTCTCCAGATTGCCTGTACTGGTAGATGAGATAACCGGCGATATCCGCAAAACCTTCAATCTCCGCTTCCAGCCTCTCATCATCCAAGAAAGCAATCTCGAGAGATGTGGCTTCCTCACTGCTGACCGGGAAGAGTTCTGCGAAGAACTCCTCTTCCTCCCAGTCGAGGACGTAGAGAGAGGCTGGTCCTTGGAAGTGGTAGAGCATCTCGTTCTCTTCATCCAGCAACCCGCCAGCGATGATCGAGATGTCGGGGTCCAGGTCAATGGAACGACCCGCGTCTGCAAGGCCTGCGTCATATTCAACATCGATGAAGCTCGTCATTACGTAGAATTGGAATTTAGAATCAGGAGTGGGCAGCGGATTGGTTTCGAAGAGAGCGTAACCATCCCATAGACGGCTGATAATCCTCGTCGCCCCACTATCGGGGTCAAATTCCGCCAACTGTAATTGGTAATCGCTAGGACCTTCCAGACGCATTACAGCACCGTTAAAGAAGAAGATCAAAGCCAGCGCGTCCTCACTCAGTTGGATCTCGTCCCCGGCTTCTAGCCACTGCCCTGTCTCGGTTGCGCCCCACGTGTCACCACTGTCATGCGAAATCCTGGCGGTCCCTTCAATCAGGACCAGTACGTTTTTATCATGCTCGATCGGTTCACCTTCCTCGGCTGCTAGGGTAGCGGGCACGACGGTTGGTACGGATGTCGGCAGAGGCTCCACAGGAAGGACATCATCTGCTGTGAGAGATGTTGGAGGAGGTGCATCTGGTTTCTCCGCGGGCGCACATGCTGGGACGAGAAACACTGCGAGGATGAGCATCGTGATGGAACGAAGGGCCGTGGTTTTCATCAATATCTCCTTGAAAGGAATGAGTGTTGCCTGTTTGTTCTTAGAAAGCGCACGATTACAACGCCCTCAATAAACAACCTTTCCAATAATGCCTAAGTAAGAATTCAGATGAAATGGGAAATAACTCCTGAATATTCTTGTCACTTTGTAATGCTCCCCTTCACCCGATTTCTAATCCTGCTCCTTGATCCAACCCAGTGCTACCCCCAAAGGACATCACAGCCAGCATAGCGGACAATAAACCGATCACCCGTCTCCCCCCTGTTAATCGCTGCTCCACTAAAGAACGAAAGGACAAATCCAAGGGCGCCATCAACCTTGCGAATCACTTGATCCGCTTCCTCTACCGTGCGCCCACTCTCTCCCAATGACCACTTAAGTATCGGACCACCATCTATCCCGGGGATAGGAAGTAAGGAGACCGTGCTGAGAAATGCGTTCGTCGCGTAGGAGACATCGGCAACTTCTCGAAACACTGAATCCCTGGGAGTGATGCACCGAACGGTTCTCGATATCACAAGAAGGATGAAGCTAAAAAGGGGTCCACCTAATGCTCTGAGAATATGCTGCCGCGGTGTGACCGAGTAGTCATTTATATCGTAATACACACATAGTGGCATGCCCCAAGTTATGCGTATGGCATCCATCGGCTTACCAATCCGGTTCGCAGCTGCCGCATGCGCCAAATTGTGACCCCACTCGGATCCAAGAACCACGGGCATCGTGTATGTCGCAATGCGTATCCTCTCGCCTAAGCTGCGATCAGGTCGGGTCCTTCCAGCAATCCATGACATGATCCCCCACACAATGCACTGCGTGAGCGGAAACCATGTAAATCCTTTGACCCTTAATGGAGTGGCGAATACTCGTCCGACGGAAATAGTCTCATCATCCGGACAAAGCACCGGCGGTTTTTGCATACTATGATTGTACAGAGTTAGAGGGAAGAACGATCTTACCACTACCTTACAATTGGAGCATGAAATAGCGAAGACGCCGCGGTAGAAAATGGCTGCAACTAGAGCCGCAGAGGAAGTATCCTGAAAGTGTTGGAAAGAGGCATGTCCGCTGCCTTGATGATCATTTGTGTATATTTGATTTGCAACTTCTCAAGCCCCTCAATGCTAATTATTCCGCTGCTCCCCTACGCCATGCATTCGCTCAGAATGACATGCATAAGCAGCTTCTTTAAACCACGTTTCCTTGATTAAAGATCTTCAGGGGTTTGCGCAAGTAGGAACAGGAATTCCGCCAGCAAAAAACGCTCTTCCAAGAGCACTTGCATAATATTCATTGACCTGGCGGATATTTTCTCGTACCTGCGAATCCCTCACCATCTTATTTCCCGCAGAATCCTTCAGCGCTAAGGTTCTCTCGATAAACCTGACTTCATGCTCATATGCCTGTCCCGGTCCTGTTTCGACAAACAAACCATATTCCTCAAAGCTCATCCCCTGGGTAGCCGCATATTGTGGAGTACACTCCCCGGGTTGATTGATATGGACAGCCTCATGAACGAGTAGCGCTGCAATCCAGAGCACGTCGGCCTGGCGCGGCACGTCATATACATCTCGCATATATGTAAACATTGTAGGATCCACCCGAATATCGCCCCTGCCAGCAACCCCGGCGATCCACTCCGGCAAATCTGTGGTGCGAACCGACACAACCACTTCGAATAGTTCTTTTACGTTACCCTCGTCAATATTGATCCAGGCTAACGCCTCCCAGATGACATCGAGTTGTTCCTCAGAGAAACCAAAATAGTCGACGTCCATGCCATTGACGATCTTATATCGATGAGGACTAACCTTCATCCAGAGTTCAATGCTGCTTCTCTCCCGATCCCAAAGAGCAATCGCTCGTCCTTCGCCATCGATAATATGTAATCCGTTGGCCAAGTTATCCCAAGGATCATTGAAATAGCTAAGGCGACCAGGATTTGTCCATTCGATGGGCGCATCAGCCGGGAGTGAATCAATATAGGGTTCAAGATCATCCACATCAAAGAGCGAAAACTCACCTTGGTCGTTCCTGATCCAAAGGCTAGCGGCTGGATTCTCCACTCCCCGATAAAAAATGTCCACCTCTGTCCCTTCAGAATAGGAAGAAACGCCATTCCAGTACACTTCGACTAGAGCACGATCTCCTTGAGAGGCGATTTTCTCCACATCCAATTTCGCAACCTCAAGGCGATCGTCTAACTCATCAAGGAAAGCGCCATACGTTGCGGGATTAGAGAGGACATCCGGGGTAATCGGATTCTGGCTAATATCTCCTCCCTCTGGGATCCATCTTTCCAAACCGTACGACGCGAGGACATCTTCAAGTGTGTCAAGCGAAGCGGTTGTTGGGCTGGCTTCAACTTCTGGTAAAGTTGGCGTTTCTGATGGACGTGCGGGCGGTAGGGTAGCTGCGCTAATATCGCCCCTGACTATCGTTTCTGTCGGCGGCGTCGGTCCAGCACAGGCGACGAGGAGCATTGAGATGGCAAACAGTTTCCAAAATCTTAGGACAATGAACTTGGTTTCTTTTACTGGTGAAATCAGTATCCAGATACGTTCAGGCAAGCTTCACCTCTTGTTGTGGGAGTAATTAATATTATTCAAATACACGTATTGTAAAAATATTCTCGTTCACGACAAGGAGCACAATTCAACAAACCAGATGCCTTGCTCCACTCATAATGAAAGGTTACCGCTTAATGTCATTCTGAGGAGTCCTTCGACAGGCTCAGGATGAACTCCGCGACGAAGAATCTC
>DAOWMX010000132.1 GCA_030642885.1 Anaerolineales bacterium
CGCCCTTGGGCGAGAGCGTTTGGACGTAATGTTGTGCTCCGCAACCTGCGCGATCCGGCGGAGGGGAAGGACATGCTGGTGGATATCGCCTTACAAGGACCTTTGTCGCGCGACATCCTTCTAGCCCTGAAATGTGATGATGCTACCTGCAAACGCATCCAGAAGCTGGATCGCGCCGAGCTGTGTGAAGCCACGCTCGGAGGCATCGACCTGGTTGTCTCCCGCACGGGTTATACGGGTGAGAAAATGGCCTTCGAGTTGTTTGTGCACCCCTATAAAGCGACAGTCTTATGGAAAGCATTGCTGGATATTGGGGGACCGATGGGGCTCAAACCGATCGGATTAGGGGCGAGAGATTCATTGCGCATCGAAGCCGGGCTGCCCTTATACGGGCACGAGATGGGCGGCGAGTTAACACTGGGCGTCGGTGAAGCAGGTTTCCGCAGCTATGTGAAGACGTATAAACCATGGTTCATTGGACGAGAGAGTTTCCTGGAGCGAGAAGCTGAGCGCGATAGCGTTGTTATTCGTTTCAGATGTGATGTGAAGGGAATTCCCATGGTCCACCTCAGTGATCCTGTGTTGGATAAGCGAGGTCTTACCATCGGCGTAGTGACAAGCTGTGCTGCCGATCGGATGAATTATCTGACCGGTCAGGCATACATCTACAAGAAGTATGCAGAAGAAGGAACGCCCTTCTTCATCTTCCAGGGTACGCCGATGAAGGCCGATGGTGAAACCAGGCCAGATTTAAAACCAGGAGATCGGATCTTCATCCCCACCGCGGCAACCGTGTTGCGGAGATTCCCGAAATTATAGGCAAAGCTGTTCCCCCGTCATCCTATGAACGCGTAAGGGCCGACCCGTGTGTCGGCCCGCTCCATTGCCAGCTTCCAAGACTGGTAGAGGCGAGCCGGCGGCTCGCCCTGTAATATTATTTCGAGTGAGCCGTGCAACGGCGAGGGAATGACATTGGCCAGAAACATGTCATTTCGAGCGAAGCGAGAAATCCCTAAAACGAAGCTTGGGGGAGCCTAGTAAGTCAAGCGAATAGTTCCAAGTCCTGATAAAGGCTGGAAGCAGAGCTCCTTAATGACATTGCGAGCGAAGCGAGAAACTCCTGAGATGATTATCATTCGAGTTCCATGGATCTAGGACCATTCACTTCGCGCTACTGCTTCACATTATTTAGCGATTCGCTTCAGGGATTTCTCATCCCCTCTGGGGGTTCGAAATGACACATCAGGCAATGGTTTTTCTTGTCTGTCATTTCGAGAGAACCCTTGGACAAGCTCCCCACTCCCTTTGATCGGGGACTTCGCCCCCCAAAAATCGGGGGACTTCGCAGGACAGGCCCGGCGACCGAGAAATCCCTAGGACGTAACTTGCGAGAGCTCTGATAGTTTGGTAAATAGTTTCAGGTTGCGATTAAGGACGGAACCAGAGCTTCCGCACTCCACAAAAGCCAACGACTCAGGACCCTACTCAAGGCTGTGAATGACCAACCCGCTGCGTAATTTTGGCTCGAACCAGGTAGTTTTCGGAGGCATGATGTTCCCGGTATCGGCGATGCTGATTAATTGCTGCATGGAAACCGGGTAAAGGGCGAAAGCCACCACCATCTCCCCGCTATCTACCCTTCTTTGCAGTTCTCCCAACCCCCTCATGCCGCCGACAAAATCAATGCGTTTCGAGGTCCTCAGGTCCATAATATTGAGAATGGGTTCCAACACTGATTTTGAGAGTATCGTTACATCTAAAACGCCGATGGGATCGTTATCGTCGTACGAGCCTTCATTGGCGATCAACTCATACCACTTACCCTGCAGATACATGCCGAAGGTGTGAAGGCTAGCCGGCCTGAAGGGTTCGCTCCCTTTCTCTTTTACATCAAACACTTCACTGAGCCGCCCCAGGAATTCCTCGGGGGTCAGGCCATTTAGGTCCATCACCACGCGGTTGTAATCCAGAATGCGCAGCTGATCGTCCGGAAAGTGCACTGCCAGGAAGTAGTTGTACTCCTCGTCCCCGGTGTGATCCGGGTTGTCCTTCTTTTTCTCATTACCCACCAGCGCGGCGGCAGCCGTGCGATGGTGGCCATCGGCAACATAGGTTGCCGGAAGCTCGTTGAATAACTCGATCAAACGCTGGATTTTGCTCTTGTCGGTTATCACCCAGAAATGGTGGCCGATGTCATCATTGCTTGTGAAATCATATTCGGGATCCTGGTTCTCCACGATGTCCTTGATGATTTCGTCAATTTCGGGCACGGCGGGGTAAGCAAAGAAGACGGGCTCTATGTTCGCATTGGTAATACGAACGTGCTTCATTCGATCTTCTTCTTTATCGGGGCGCGTTAATTCGTGCTTCTTGATGATCCCGCTCATATAGTCCTCTACGCCTGCACAGCCGACCAAACCGTATTGCCTACGGCCATCCATGGTTTGTGCGTAAATGTAGAGGTACTCTTCGTCGTCCTGCTTTAAATATCCTTTCTCTCTAAACGACGTGAAGTTCTCCTTCGCCTTGTCATAAACCGCCTGTATATGTATGTCGGTTCCCGGGTCGAAGTCGATTTCGGGTTTCGTAATGTGCAGCAGCGAAAGAGGGTTTGCTTCCTCCCTGGCTTCTTCCGAGTTCAGCACATCGTAGGGACGGCAAGCCAGCTTCTCCACAATGTCTACCGGCGGGCGTATTCCCCGGAAAGCTTTCAATATCGCCATAGCTTTTTTCCCTCACAGATGATTTAAGTATCGAAACTATTCAGGGGCTTTGCGGCATTATCTGAGAAGCCCTTCGACATAGCTCCCCACTCCCTTCGGTCGGGGACTTCGCCCCCTAAAGAACGGGGGACTTCGCAGGATAAACTCCACGACGTAGAATCTCACCCAACACTTTGACCCCAAAATGGAAAAACCGAGATTCTTCACTCCAGGAGCCTGTCCTGAGCGGAGCCGAAGGAGTCGCTCAGAATGACATCCCTACGTAGTTAATACCCTAGTTTCGCCCACTCCAAGCATTTGAGGAAAACGAGGGTTCCCCTGATGCATTCAATTAAGGACTGGTAAATTCCCGTTTTGAACGATGCCGCCCGGTTATTTGTTCACCTGGAAGGTCTTATCACCGTTTTCCAGAAAACCTATTATTTGCGTCATGGCGGCAACGCCCGCGTTGATATTCGCCTCGGCGGTCTGGGCGCCCATCTTCTTCGGCGTGAAGAAGAACCTGCCGGGATATTTCTCGGCAATTTCGTCTTTGCAATCGGGAGCGATATCGGTGATATAGGAAAAGTCTTCCCGATCTGCAAACACCCTTAACAGGTCGTCTTCGTGGACAACTTCTTTACGGGCGGTGTTGACCAAAACAGCAGGTTCGGGCATTTTGGTCAGCAGTTCATAATTGATGGAGGCTTTTGTTTCGGCGGTTGCCGGGATATTTAAGGAGACAAAGTTGCAGGTGCTGTATAGTTCTTCCGCGGATTCTATGCAGACAACGTCGTCGCCTTCAATAACATCTTTAGGGATGAAGGGGTCGAAAGCGAAAATCTCCATCCCGAAGCCTTTGGCAATGCCAGCAATCAGTTTGCCTACGTTGCCATATGCATGCAGGCCAAGTTTTTTTCCTTTCAACTCCGTGCCTGCTTTCCCGTTAAAGCCATTCCTCACCCAGTAGACCATCATCCCCAGCGCAAGCTCGGCGACGGCGTTTGAGTTCTGGCCCGGTGTATTCATAGCCACGACACCTTTTTCTGTGGCTGCTTCAAGGTCGATATTGTCATAGCCCGCGCCGGCGCGAACGATGATCTTCAGATTCTTCGCCGCTTCGATGACTTCTCGGGTGG
Source organism: Anaerolineales bacterium (assembly GCA_030642885.1). Lineage (GTDB taxonomy): Bacteria > Chloroflexota > Anaerolineae > Anaerolineales > E44-bin32 > E44-bin32. The sequence goes on from DAOWMX010000132.1 coordinate 3,842, forward strand.
CCTTGTCACTCCTGATGATCAGAGCGTCTACGTCGGCAACGGCATCAATAAACTCACCCTGATCGGCGTACTTCTCAAGAAGAACGAATTCATAGCCAGCATCACTGGCGATCTTCTCGATTTTTTCAACAGCCTCGGGGATGAACGGTTTTACGGTAGCAACCAGTATTTTTGTCATGTCAATATCCTTATGATCTTGTTATGAAAACCATGGAGTATGCTCCCTGGTTTTCGCGTTGTGTTAATGCGCAGCTTCGAATTCCTGCATGCAGTCCACCAGGGCTTGCACACTCTCGATGGGCAGGGCGTTGTAGCAGGAAGCGCGGAACCCGCCGACAGACCGATGGCCCTTAATGCCGATCATGCCTTTGCCGGTAGCGAACTCCAGGAAAGCGCCTTCGAGGTCCTTGTATTCCTCGTTCATAACGAAGCATATATTCATCCTCGAACGATCTTCTCTGGCGACTGTGCCCACAAATAGTTTGTTGCGATCGATTTCGTTGTAGAGGAGATCGGCTTTCTCGTTCTTGATTTTCTCGATTGCCGGGATACCGCCCTGGTCCTTAAGCCAGATCAGCGTTTGTAGAGCGCTGAACACCGGCATGACCGGAGGCGTGTTGAACATCGAGCCTTTGGCGATGTGCGTTCGATAGTCGAGCATCGTTGGAATGTCACGGTCTACGTTTCCGAGTATGTCTTCCTTGATGATCACAATTGTTGCCCCGGCGGGCCCCAGGTTCTTCTGATCCCCGGCGTAGATGATCCCGTATTTGGAGACATCGATTGGCCGGCTGAAAATATCGGAGGACATGTCCGCTATGAGGGGCATAGCCACATCCAGATCTTCCAGGATCTCGGTCCCTTTGATGGTGTTGTTCGTTGTGATGTGGAAATAATCCGCATCCGCGGGGATCTCGTAGCCCTTGGGAATGTAGCTGAAATCTTTATCCGCGGACGAGGCGACCTCGACCATCTCCCCGAACAGCTTGGCTTCTTTCATGGCCTTTGTAGCCCAGGGCCCTGTGTTCAGGTATGCGGATTTCTTGTTCATTAAGTTGTAAGGGATCATGAGAAACTGTGTGCTCGCGCCGCCCCCCAGGAACAGCACCGAGTATCCATCCGGGATCTTAAGCAGTTCTTTAGTCAACGCTTGGGCTTCATCCATCACCGCCTGGAACTCTTTGCTGCGGTGTGATATCTCCATGATGGAGAGACCGGATCCGGCGAAGTCCTTAAGGGCTTCAATTGTCTTATCAATGGTGAATTGAGGCATGATCGATGGGCCGGCGTAGAAATTGTGTTTCTTTGTCATGTTCTTATCCTCTTTATGAACCTTAGAACGGCAGCGGATAGGAGAATTAATTGGAGATTGCTTCAGTGTTTTCTTGAGTGCGAACTCGCAGTAACTCCTTATCGGTATGGGTTGGTCAGTACTATTATAGTAAAGATATGATAAACATGGTGTGAGTTTTAGTGTTATTTGGCATATTAAATCTGCCTAAGTGCAACTTGGAGCTATGGGCAATGTCGTATTATTGTAACTATAACCTGGAAGGTTATCTGCTATGTCATGAGGGTTCACCCTCAGGTCGAAGCTGTATCAATGCGATTATTCCTCGTAGCGCAAGAGTCAAGATGAAAGTTTCCTTCATGTGCTAAAGGAGTTTCTCCAGTGTTCTATCCCTACTTCAACACTGCCCTCGAAGACCTTGATCCGGATGTTCATCAACTCATTCAATTGGAAGCCGAGAGGCAGAGGAGGCGGATCATCCTCATCCCCAGCGAGAGCGCTTCTCCTGTGGCCGTTCGCGAAGCCTTAGGATCGACCTTTCAGAATATTTACGCGGAAGGGTACCCGACTGAAGATACGCGCTGGATGAGTGAAGATGAAATTCTGGATTACCGTACTCGGCTGGCGTTTTATCGCCGCTACTCCGATCCCCGCTACTACAAGGGGGTCGAATATGCCGATACGGTTGAAGCCCTCGCCCGCCGCCGCTGCGCAGAGGCTTTTGCAACGGAGGATTATTCTGCTGACGATATCTACGTCAACGTACAGGCGCTGTCAGGCGCTCCGGCGAATAACGCCGTATTTCAAGCGCTGCTGAATCCCGGGGACACGGTATTGAGCATGGACCTGCTTCACGGCGGGCATCTATCGCACGGTTCCCCCGCCAACCGTTCGGGAAAATACTTTAATATCGTGCCTTACACCATTAACCCGGAGACGGGGCAGATTGATTATGAGACGATAAAGAAATTAGCGCTGGAGCATCAACCCAGGCTGATCATCGGCGGTTTTTCCTCCTACCCATGGACAGTGGATTGGGAGAAGTTTCGAGAGATCGCCGATCTCGTAGGGGCGTACCTGCTGGCGGATATCGCCCATGTGGCCGGGTTGGTGATCGCTGGTGAATATCCCTCGCCTGTCGGGCATGCCCATGTGATCACCTCGACGACGCATAAATCGCTCTATGGCCCACGCGGGGCGATCATCATGACCATCGACCCCGAACTCTCATCCAAGATCGACATGGCCGTTTTTCCGGGCGAGCAAGGCGGACCGCATATCAACGTCTACGCGGCCATGTGCCTGATTTTCAAGTATGC
>DAOWMX010000207.1 GCA_030642885.1 Anaerolineales bacterium
AATGCGATGGATGCGCTTAACCTCTTCCAGCAGGTCACTCCCGACCTGATCCTCATGGACATCATGATGCCGGAAGTGGACGGCCTCTCGCTCCTGCGTTGGATTCGTGAGCATTCAGAGAATGATAGCCTCCCTATTCATGTGGTGAGCGCGAAGGCGCAAGAGGACGATCGAAAAGCGGCCATCACCGCCGGCGCAAATGGTTTCCTGGCAAAGCCGTTCACGGTTGACGAGATGCGCGAGGTGATCGGCCAATATGTGCCGTTGACCCCTCCAAATATGAATTAACCCTAATTGCCAATCAGTTGAGGAGTAGTCAATCTGTCATCAGACGAGGCAAGTCATTTGATGACAGATTTTTCTCGTCTCGAGAAACCTTTGGAGCAGGTTGCCCTTATGGTGGGCTCCTTGGCAATGGCATACAGGAATGGGCAACCAGATGAAACTACTTACATTCCCACGGGCTGTCTGCTTTTAGTCTTCGATTATCCTCCGCTTGGGGTTTTATTTTGAAACATGACCTTATAATCCCAACTAGGCTCTCAAGGATGACCGCGCGGGGATGGCTCTCGGACCCTCCCGGAATGCGCTATGTCGAAGAGCGCTAATCGTTAATTGGATGAAGTGTTTTATGACTGAACGAACACCGTTGTGGAAAAGGAATAGGAAAAAAGAGGTCACCTCTGGTGACCGTAAGCAACGCTGGCTATCCAAGCTCGTCAAATGGGGTTTGGTCGTCTTGGTCCTGCTGTTTGGGTGGACTGTCTGGAATTTTTCCGCGCGCTATGACAATCGTATCTACAACCCTGAAGAATTGGATATTGTTCCCGAGCGGTCCGTTGGCTTGGTCTTCGGCGCTGGCTACTGGGAGAATGGCGCTCTGAGCGATATTTTGCGCGATCGTCTCGATGCAGCTATTGAACTCTATCGGTCCGGGAAAGTGGAGAAACTCTTATTCAGCGGTGATAACCGCGTGGTTGAATACAACGAGCCGGGGAGGATGCGCGAATACGCAATCTCGCAAGGGGTTCACGATGAAGACATTGTTCTGGATTTCGCCGGTAGGCGAACCTATGACACATGTTATCGGGCGCGTGATATTTTCCAAGTACAGGATGTGATCTTGGTAACGCAGCGCTATCACCTCCCCCGTGCTCTGCTGACTTGTGACGGCCTGAATGTCGATGCGATTGGTTATGTTGCCGATCGGACTCCCTATGTGCATATTCGCTGGTATTGGCTTCGAGAATTACCAGCACTATGGAATGCATGGTGGGACATTCATGTAAAGCAACCTGAACCGGTTTTAGGAGATCCATTGCCGATCTTTCCGTAGACTGACAATCGATTGGAGAGGGGGCAGCTTGCACCTTGAGGTCTGACCTAAACTCTCGATTCAGAGCATCTTTGTCACATGTCGCATTTTTTGGGACGAAAGAAGACGGTCGTAGATGTTACCCTGGTGAGTGTTTTCAGCATCCTGGCTGGATAATTTTTTGGGTACATCCTAGCCGCCTTCTGAAATCCAAGGGCAAACACACGAGGAGGTCCAATTTTCAATGTCGCAAATGAATAAAATTGAACCCACGCAACCATCAGGCATGGTGGGGCGCTTATCTGTTTTAGATCGCTTCCTGCCATTATGGATCTTACTGGCCATGGCGGTTGGGGTGGGGTTGGGCGCCGCAGCGCCCGGCGTGAAGGATGTCTTCGACGCGTTGCGCATCGGCACCGTCTCACTGCCCATCGCCATCGGTCTGCTGTGGATGATGTACCCCGTTCTGGCCAAGGTGAAATATGAGCAGTTAGGAAAGATCACCCAGGCAAAACAGCAATTTGGGGTGTCGTTGACGTTGAACTGGATCATCGGACCGGCCCTCATGTTCATCCTGGCCTGGATCTTTCTCCCGGATCTCCCGGGCTACCGCACCGGATTGATCATCATCGGCTTGGCGCGCTGTATCGCCATGGTCCTGATCTGGAATATGCTCGCCGGAGGCGACAGCGAATACTGTGCCGTTCTCGTGGCCCTGAACTCTGTCTTCCAAATTTTGATGTACAGCCCACTGGCTTACTTCTACTTGCGTGTAGTGCCCGGCTGGTTTGGCGCCGAGGGCATGATTGTAGACATATCCATGTGGGATATAACCAAAAGCGTTCTCATCTTCCTGGGTATTCCATTGGCGGCCGGGGCGATCACACGCCTCGTTCTGATCAGGCGTAAGGGTGCCGAGTGGTACGACGAAGAGTTCGCTCCCAGGTTAGGACCCACGGCTTTGATCGGTTTGCTCTTCACAATTGTCGTCATGTTCTCCATGCAGGGCGACAAAATCCTCGCCAACCCCTGGCATGTCCTGCGTGTGGCGATCCCCCTCCTCATATATTTCGTGCTCATGTTCCTGGTGTCCTTCGCCATCTCGAAATGGAGGGGTTTTTCCTACGAGATGTCGGCCACGCAGTCCTTCACCGCGGCGAGCAATAACTTCGAGCTGGCCATCGCCGTGGCGGTGGGCACCTTTGGCATCGCCTCTCAGGAGGCGCTGGCGACAGTTATTGGTCCATTGATTGAGGTTCCCGTCTTAATCGGGTTGGTATATGTCGCCTTGTGGATTAAAGAACGATTCTTCCAGATGCCTGGGGAGCTGGTTTCGAGTTGATTAATGTTTTTTTCTATATGACCCGTCTGGAACCGTTCGTCATACATGCTGTTCTTGTTGAATCTGAGCTCTATGGTTAAGGTGCTTAAGATTCAGGAAACTTAATCGCTCGTTTTAATAAGTAGAACCCGGTAGCTCTCCCCATCATCAAAGATTATGGTTTCTCGGGTGCTCCTGCATTGATCGCCAATCCCCTCCAGGTCGCTCTCGCTCTTGCATCTTCAAATCTACGCCGATTTATCTTTACCGAAACTTTATGTTCACTTCAAAGATCCTTCACCCTTGGACTGTAAGATTCTTCACGAGGTGCAGCTGCACAACCGCGGCAGCATCACTCGAATGAAAAAGATCATTTAAAACACGGAGGAATGTTGAAATGGATAGGAAAATTGGTTGGGTAGTGGCGATCAGTGCTGTTGTCGTCGCAAGTTCGGCCCTGGTCCTGGTTGTCGTTGTCCTGGGAAGGATGTTCTGGCAAACCGAGAGCACCTGGAAGAGTCAATGGATGTCTCACCGGGCCGCGGCAGGGGCACCGCAGGAATTCAGCATGGGTCTGGGAATGATGGATGGCGGCTATGAGACGAGGAGTTCAAGATGGGGGATGATGCAGGGAGGAGTTTTTGTTGACGCCAACGTCGAACCACTCACCATGGCGGAGGCAGAAGCTGCCCTAGAAGGTTTCCTCGCTACATCCGCATATGACGATCTCGAAATCGGTGAAATCATGATCTTCGACAATCACGCCTACGCTCAATTCGTAGAGGTGAGCACTGGTATTGGCGCCATGGAGGTGCTTGTTGAACCCGTGTCGCTTGCAGTCACGCCTGAACATGGGCCCAACATGATGTGGAACCAAAAGTACAGCACAATGGGAAGTCACGGCATGATGGGGGGATCCTTGTCCAGTGTCGTTTATGTGGAAATGCCGGTAAGCGAGAACGAGGCGGTCCAACTCGCACAGAGCTATTTGGATGAGGCTTACCCTGGTTTGGTTGTAGATGAACACGCTGATGCATTCTATGGTTACTATACGCTTCACACACTTCAGGACGGTGAAACGGTCGGTATGTTGAGCGTGAACGGGTATACGGGTCAGGTCTTTCTGCACACCTGGCACGGTGATCTGCTCGAGATGCATGGGGAGTGAGTTAATAAGACAAACGATGTGGTGAACCGGATAATTGAGTCCGGTACACCTTTGATTGTGTACAATGGGGTTGGTTTCAACGCACGATCTACATCGAAATTTGGCCTAGGAGCAAAGTGTGCCCGCCACCAAGATCTTAGTGATTGACGACGAACAGAGCATCCTTGATCTCGTCACCGCTTATCTCCGCAATGAGGGATATGAATTCCGCACCGCCATGGATGGCCCTTCCGGGCTCAAGGCGGCGCGCGTGTTTAAACCTGACTTGATCGTCCTGGACATCATGCTTCCGGAGATGGATGGGATCGAGCTGCTTTCTCGGCTTCGCCGCGAATCCGATGTGTATGTCATCATGCTGACCGCGAAGTCAGAGGAGACGGATAAGATCGTTGGACTTTCCGTGGGAGCAGATGATTACCTGACCAAACCTTTCAGCCCGCGTGAGCTGATGGCTCGGATCAAAGCTGCGCTGCGCCGGATGCGGACAGGAGACAGCCGGGTTGAGGGTTCCGTCCTTTCTTTCCAACACATTCGGATCGATACCGGCGGGCGGACCATCTACGTGGATGATAAATCGGTGGGCCTCACCGCGATCGAGTTCGACCTGCTCCGCACCCTCGCGGAGCATCCCGGCATTGTGCTCAGCCGCGAGCAGTTGCTTGAAAGAGTCTGGGGTTTTGACTACTTTGG
>DAOWMX010000318.1 GCA_030642885.1 Anaerolineales bacterium
ACCCCGGAGGCTCGCAATAAAGGGCCCGTGGCCGAGTTTGCCAATGCCTGCTGTTTTGTCAGTATACCCACCCCGATCGCCCGCGATTGCACGATCTCGTTTCCGGTTAGGTAGAGATCAAGCTCATCAACTTTTCGGGGCAGCCTCTCGTTCACCAGGATCTTGATTGTCTCCAAGGCATCCTCAGGTAGATCCCGGGCAACGCCGCCGAAGCGGAAGTAATTGCACATCATCCGCGAGCCGGAGACCGCCTCAAATATATCCAGGATTAACTCCCGCTCATTGATCGCATAAATCATCGGCGTGAAAAACGCGCCGAGATCGTTGAGCAAGAAACCGATTGCCCAGATGTGGTTTACCACACGTGTCAATTCAGCCATGATGATGCGAATATATTCTGCTCGCTCCGGGGGTTTGACACCCATGAGCTTTTCAACTGCCAGAGCATATCCGAAGTTATTGCTCATTGAGCAAAGGTAATCCAGACGGTCGGTAAAGGGCATGTTCATCAAGTACGTATTGCGCTCACCGATCTTCTCATGGTTCCTGTGCAGGTAGCCCATCACCGGCTTAAGCCCCACAATCTCCTCGCCATCGAGGGTTACAACCATGCGGAAGACGCCGTGTGTTGATGGATGTTGTGGGCCGAGATTAACGACGATCTGATCGGTCTCAAAATCTTGTTTGTTGTCGCCATTGCCGTGTTCGATCTTACCCAAGCTCGAATAAAGCGCCGCTTCACCCTCTGGAGTCCAACCTTCCGGGGTGAATTCTGATGGATATTGAACATTTTTTCCGAATGGATGGGCATCCTCGATGTGCTGAAGCTCACCTTGCGGCCAGCGGCTCTTAAAAGGTTTTACCTCCGCCTCAAAGTATGGTTCCTGCCAATCCTTGCGTAAAGGATGACCGTGGAATCCGTCCCATAGGAGAATGCGCCTGAGATCCGGATGGCCCTCAAAGCGGATTCCTAAAAGGTCCCATGCTTCCCGTTCCTGGAAATCTGCGCCGGGGTAGATCGAGACTAACGAGGGTACAACGCTATCATCCCGCGGCGTCTGAACTCTAAGGATAAGTGCTGGACCTCCAGCGCTCCGATAAAGATGGTAAACGACTTCCATCTTGTCGTCTGGGAGATAATCAACCCCGGTAACCGAGGAAAGGTAATCGTAGCCCTCATCATCTCGCAAACTCTTCGCAATCTCAACGAGTTTGACGGTTTCTACGAAGTACCCCTCATATCCCTGACGCTCATCACGGGTAATGGCGCCAGGAAATTTCTCTTCTAAGGCGTCCTGGACCTGCACTGTTTCTCGCTCTGTCATCTTATCTGTGCCCTTTGTCGTAAATGACAGCTACGCATCCTGCGTGGGTTCCGGCTCTTGCAAAGCTGCCCTGGCTTGTAGCTCCTTGAAGTTCGGGATATCGCGAGGGTCTATAAGATCCGGCCCGAGGATGGGGATGGGAATCTCGTCTTCAGCATCCTTCTTGTACCAGCTGACAGAACGAATGGACTGTTTGTCAATCTTCTCCTGAAGCTTAATCAAGCCGTTTAGCAAGGCCTGAGGGGTTGGCGGACAACCGGGAATATAGATATCGACGGGCAGGAATTTGTCGATGCCAGAGACGACATTGTAGCCCTCTTTGAAAGGGCCACCTCCTGAAGCACACGCCCCCATGGCAATGACATATTTTGGCTCAGGTATCTGGTTGTAAAGCCGTACGATCTGTGGGAGCATTTTTTTCGTCACCGTGCCGGAAACGATAATCATGTCCGCTTGGCGAGGTGTAGCGCGCATCACTTCCATGCCGAAACGAGAAAAATCATAACGGCTGGCTGCAACGCAGATCATCTCGATCGCGCAACACGCCAGCCCAAAAAACATTGGCCACAGGGAATTTCGCCGTCCCCAGTTGTAAATCTTATCCAGCGTTGTAACCGTGACCAGTCCCTGAAGCTCTGGGGGAATATTAACTTCAGGATTATTGAGCTCGTCCGTCATCCACGCCTCCACGAAAAAAGGCTCGCCCCTCTTTACTCAAGAGCACGTGCCCGATAGAAAATTATACTTGGTGGATAGTTGAAGTCAAGATTAACACATGATCTGTCGCCTGAAATTGAGAGCTGGGCTTTGTTGTTAAGCCTCAATCAGGACGCTTTTGATTATTGGTTTAATGTGTAGTGCGGAAGCTCTGCTTGCGGCTTTATTCAAGACTTGAAACTCCCCCACCTTGGCAAGAGCATCCAAGGTGAAATGCCCCCCCCCGGATCAAACATCAAGTGCTCAGCTCAAGCCAACCACCCAAATTGAATAGACTGGACCCATGGGTTACATGTGTGCGGTTGGTTTTATGTGGAGTGCGGAAGCTCTGCTTCCGGTCGCAGGCTGCGCCTGCGTTTTAAGCTTGGCTCTTATTACTGAATAGATCGACCGTTGCAGAGGTAATGATTTTCTTTTCTTCCTCCCTATTTTCCCCCAGCGCCCCCTCCGCTCTGC
>DAOWMX010000225.1 GCA_030642885.1 Anaerolineales bacterium
CCAGCGATCCAGGCGTTCCTCTCCCTAGTGCCGGCGATGTCGGTTGTCAAGTTGAACACCAGGTCAAGATAGGAAGGACCTTGTTCGAAGGCCAGGATGTCGGCGTTCCCTTGAACGCCGTCGACGAGTGTAGCATTCAGGTCGCTGCGTAGCTCGACTTCTCTCTTGCCGAACGGTCTTGCCATTCGGTTTGTCAGCAAGGGTATGGCCAAACCAGCGAGGAGTAGGAAAAACAAAAGCTGTACCGACAACCAGATGTCAAATCGCGACATGAAATAAGTTACTGCGGCGATCATCGCAACGGCAACGCCCGGAGGAACGATCACACGCAGGAAGAAGTGCTGTAGAGTTTCGATATCGGAGATGATGCGGCTCAACAGGTCGCCGCTGCGCTGGGTCATCAATCGCGCCGGGGCCAGCGGTTCAAGGTGTTCGTAAAACCAGACCCGGAGTCTGGCGAGAAGACGGAAAGCTGTATCGTGGGTCTGAAGCCGCTCCAAATATCGAAAGACCCCGCGTGTGATGCCGAAGAAGCGGACGCCCACAATTGCCACCTGAAGTTCAGCGATGGAAGGATGGAGTGCTGCGCGGGCGATGAGGTAGGCCGAGGTGGTTAGTAAACCTATTCCGGCGGCAACGGTGAGAGCGCCGAGCAGCATAGAACACGCGATTCTCCCTGTGAAGGGTATGGAAAGTTCTAGAAGGCGGCGGGCTGTGCCTCTCACGACGCGCCTCCCACGGCTATCATCTCAGCGTATAAGCCTTTAGTCTGAAGCAGTTCTTCATGGCTTCCGCGCTCAACAATTTGCCCCCGAGAGAGAACGAGGATCTCGTCAGCGTTTTGCACGGTTCGCAGCCGATGTGCGATGATGAGCGCGGTGCGTCCTGCGAGCAGATCGCGAAGGCTATCCAGAACCTCGGCTTCTATCTCTGCATCTAAATGAGCGGTTACTTCGTCGAGAATGATGATCGGCGACTCTTTGAGGAATGCGCGTGCGATTGCGATTCGCTGCGCCTCACCGCCGCTCAGGCGCGAGCTGCCTTCCCCTAGTATGGTCTCATATCCCTGTGGAAGTGAGCTAATAAAGCTGTGCGCGCCGGCGCGCTCGGCCGCGGTTTTAATCTCGGCGAAATGAGCTTGTGGTCGGGCAAAGCGGATATTCTTGGCCGCGCTGGTGTTGAAGATGTAGGGTTGCTGCGGCACCCAGGAGAGCAGCTTGCGCCAGGCCTCTGTATCAATATCCTCCAACGGCATCCCATCGATCAGGATTTCACCACTCCCGGGTTCTGCGAAGCGCAGTAGAAGATGGGCAAGCGTTGACTTGCCGCCGCCGGTGGGACCAACGACGCCCACGATTTTGTCCCTGGGGATGGTGAAGGTCACACCGTCAAGCGCGATACGCTTGTCATCCTCATACGCAAGGCGAACATCTCGAAATTCGATCGCTTTATGAAACTCGAGAGGTTGTTGAGTGTCGGGTGGATCTGTTTTGGAAGCAGGGGCGGGCTGATCCAGGATGTCGAAAATGCGCTGCGCTGCGGCAATGCCGGACATGCCGGAGTGGAACCGGGTTCCAAGCAAGCGCAAGGGAAGATAGAACGCTGGCGCGAGCAAAAGGACGAAAAAGGCTTGCTCAAATTGGATGCGGCCGTATAGCAGGCGCAGTCCGATTTCAACCGCGACCACGGCGGTGCTTATCGTAGCGACCATTTCTAGGACGAATGCGGAGAGAAAAGCCACTCGCAGGACACGCATCGTCGAATGGCGAAAGTGGTTGGAGATGTTAGCGATCTCTGCAATCATCGCCCGGCTGCGACCGAGCAGTTTGAGTGTTGTGAGACCCTGGATGGCGTCCAAAAAGGTGGCGCTCATGCTGCTGAGAACAGACCACTGGTGTCGAGTTTGCGCCTCAGCGGCATCGCCGATGAGCACCATGAAGATGGGGATGAGAGGGGCTGTGAGTAGAAGCACGAAGGCCGATAGGGGATCGACTGGCAGGATGAAGAGGAAAATTGCGAAAGGAACAATAGCGGCCAGTGCTAGCTGAGGCAAATACTGACGGATGTATGCATCGAGGGCCTCAACACCCTCCTGGATTGTGTTCGTAAGTTCTCCGCTGCGCTCAGCGCTTGTGTAGGCTGGACCGAGGGCAAGCAGATGGGAGAGCAGACGGCTGCGGATGTCGGATTTTACGAGATTCGCGGCGCGTTGTGCTGCGACTTCTCTGAAGGTCGATAGCGCCAGTCGCAGCAGGCTCAGCAAGAGAAGCAGGATCAACTCTGATTGGACTTGCGCTATACCAGCGCCAGCAAGGAATGCTGCACTGACGATCCGACTGATGGCCCAGGCCTGGAAGACAATTGCGATCCCATCTGCTGCTCCGAGGGCGATGGTTATCGCCAGCGGCTTGTGGGCTGTCTCGCTGCTGGAAATGAGCCTGCGATCCAGTTTCACAAGGACGCTCCTCCGCCATATCTGTGACGAGTGGATGGGAGCGCACACTCAGTTTCAGCGGGGACTCCCCGAAAGTTGTTGTCATTGAGGACGAGAAGGTCCCGAGGGCAACAATTGAATCTTCGTGTCAGGGCCTCGGGACTGAAACGGATTAAGTTGCGGTAGAGCATTTCCGGGTCCGATAACCGTTCAGTACTCCAGCTTACTATCGCGTGTAACCCTCCCTCGGAAGACATAGTAGGACCAGCCCTGGTACAGCAGGACGAGCGGGAGGAAGATCGCGGCGATGATCGTCAGTACTTTCAGCGCGTAGGGGCTGGAGGAGGCGTTGTAGATCGTCAGACTCCACTCGGGATTGAGGCTGGAAACCATAACCCGAGGAAATAGTCCCACGAAGAAGGTAATAGAGGAGAAGGCGATGCATATCCCGCTCATCACGAACGCCCAACCGCCTTGCTTCTTGCGGATGAACCACCCCGCAGCCAACATGGCTGCTCCAGCGCTGATGGGCACCAGACCGGGGCTAACGCCTAAACGTTCGTACATATCGGTTACGAAGTAGCCGACGCCGAAAGCGAAAAAGCCCACAACCAGGGCTGCCGGCCATATTCTTCGTGCGGCAGTGAACGCCCGGTCCAGGATCGGTTCAGCTAGTTTCAAGCTGAGGAAGGCCGCGCCATGCAGGGCGAAGATCGCCAGGAACGCTAGGCCACTAACCAACGCGTAGGGGTTGAGCAGGTTCCAGAAACTGCCTATATAGGTCATATCGGCATCAATCGGGGTGCCGAGTAACAAGTTTGCCATGACGATACCCCATAGGAATGGAGGAACCAGACTGCCGCCGAAAATCAGCCAGTCCCATGTGGAGCGCCATTTTGGGCGGATGTCCTTGTTGCGGAATTCAATGGCTATGCCGCGGGTGATTAAGGCTACGAGCAGGAGCAGTAGAGCGAGATAAAACCCACTGAACATCGTGGCGTACCAATTTGGGAAGGCAGCGAACATCGCGCCCCCGGCAGTGATGAGCCAGACTTCATTCGCGTCCCAATGCGGGCCGATGGTTGCGATGATCCTCCCCCGTTCTTCCTCGTCTTTCCCGAGGAAAGGCAGCAAGATTCCCACACCGTAGTCGAAGCCTTCGAGAAAGAAGTAGCCGGTAAATAACACAGCGATGAGGATGAACCAGACAGTGTTCAGATCCATGATAGACCTCCTGATAAAAGGCTACGCAACGGCGTCGCCGAGACTTTCGTCGGTTGGCACTTCATCTTTTGCATATTTCGCAAGCAGGTAGACATCGACCACGATAAGCACACCGTAGAGCAATGTATAAACGACGAGCGACGTCAGCAGCATACTCACGGACACATTTGGTGATGCGGCATCCTCTGTACGCATGATGCCGAAGACGATCCACGGCTGACGAGCCACCTCGGTAAATATCCATCCGGTTGAAGTGCCGATGATGGGCAGCGCAATGGCATAGGGTAGCCAGCGCAGGAACAGATCTGCCTTTGGTAGACGTTCGGTCAACACAAGAAATAGCGCATAGAATGCAAGGAGGAGCATCAGAGAACCTACTCCCACCATGGCGCGGAACGACCAGTAGCTTATCGTAACTGGTGGAATGTAGTTCCCTGGCCCATACAACGCCTCG
>DAOWMX010000156.1 GCA_030642885.1 Anaerolineales bacterium
GCGGTGGAGCAACGAGTTCGTGAAGCGGGCGGAGGCAATGCCGGGTCTGCGCCGGGTGAGCGTGAGCAGGGTGGCTGGAGGGCCCTCGGGGGAAGTGGATTTGCATATGGTGCATGAGTTCTATTTCGATGATTTGCAGGCGCTGCAACATGCGCTCGCCTCGCCTGAAGGCCAGATCGCGGGCAAGGCGCTGATGTCCTTTGCCGCAGAACACGTGACCTTGTGCTTTGCTGAGCACATGGAGGAGGCTCGCGGAGAGGGTTGCCCTGCTGCAGAACTGGAATGACCCATTGCCTGGTGATTGGGTTCAATAATTTGTATGAAGCTTATCCCCCCTGGGAAAAGGAGTTTCAAGGTGCTTACGCCTTCGGATTTGGCACACTTTCTTCGAGAAAGAGGTTTGCGCGCCGAGCTTCTTGCTCTGTCGATGAAGATGCCCACTGTCGAGGCTGCGGCGGAGGCTGTTGGGACATCATCACAAAAGATCGTCAAATCGCTGCTCTTTATGGTTGACGACCGACCTGTGCTGGCCATAACATCGGGAGCAAACCGGATCGACCGCAGACGAATAGCAAAAAACTTCGGGGTGGGTCGTAAACGGGTACGACTTGCCGATGAGAACCAGGTACAGACCGCAACCGGCTACCCCGTCGGCGCAGTGCCTCCGTTTGGTCATCCTGAGCCGCTGCTGACACTCATCGACTCCGGTGTCCTGAAACACGATGTAGTCTACGCTGGAGGAGGAGCCAGCGATCATTTAATGAGGGTGGAGACAGCGGAAATCCTGAGCGTCACGCAGGGCGAGGTGCTGGAACTGGTAGATCGATCGGAATAGCAGGCGGCTGATAAAGTCAGGTGTGAGTGGAAGTATGAATGGGATGAGGTTAGGCGAGAGAAAAAAGCGCATCGGATTAGGCTTGTCGATTCTGGCGGTCATCGCCATGGTCGTCGGCTATTCGATCTTCCGGCGCGTCCGCCCATCCGCGATTCGTCTTCAGCGATTGCGCCAATTTTGGGTTGACCCAGCTGCCCATTCTGAGTGGATGATTAATTCTGGCGATCATTGCGGAGATGCTCCTTTTGTCATGCCGACAGATGGCCTAATCGGATTCTTCTGGGGGGATTCCTTCGCGCCCGGGCATACCCACCAGGGGATCGACATCTTCGGCCCCACCGGTCCGGACGGTCTGGGTCAGACGCCGGTCGTAGCTGCCTATAACGGCTACCTCACGCGGCTCCCGGATTGGCGCTCCTCCGTAATCATACGCATCCCCTCTGATCCTCTCCGACCGGAAAGACAGATATGGATGTATTACACACACCTGGCGGATGCTGAGGGAGGCTCGTTTATCGTGGATGATTTTCCGCCGGGAACCATGGATGTTTATGTGAAGGCAGGGACTCTTCTGGGGTATCAGGGGAATTACTCCGCAGACCCAAATAACCCCACCGGCATGCATCTGCACTTTTCGATCGTAAAAGATGATGGTCACGGACAGTACTTGAACGAACTCGAGATCCGTAATACGCTCGATCCTAGCCCCTACCTGGGTATCGAAGTGAATGCCAGTCGCGCCGGAGATCAGCCCGCAGTTTGTGCTCGGTAATGCGCGAGGCCGATGATGACACCATGCCCATGATAAGGTTACTGGGAGGTGGATAAGCAGGCGATCGGCGAGATGCTTCTCGCCCCGCCGAACCGCAGCCAGCAGACGAGAAGCTCAATTCGAGCATTGGAAGCAAGTTAATGAGCACCCTGTCAGATCAATATCGAGACTCTTCGCGTTTGGATGCAAGGTTTCGTTTACACAGAGATTTCAGCACGAGCCAACAGCCATTCACTCAATGGGTTTTCGACAAATTTGATTTCACGGCGACAACATCCATTCTGGACATCGGTTGTGGCCCAGGCTACCTGTGGGTGGAGAATCGAGAGAGGATTCACCCTGAGTGGGAGGTCGTGCTGGTCGACCGTTCGTTCGGAATGCTGGTCGAAGCGCACAAAAATCTCCGGGATATTGGGCTAAAAGTTCGGTGGATAAACGGCGATGCACAGGCGCTGCCGCTTGATGGGTGCGCTTTTGATGTTGTTGTGGCGAATCATATGCTCTATCACGTAGAGGATAGACCGGGTGTGCTGGCAGAGATAAGCCGAGTAACGAAACCCGATGGGCGTCTTTATGCAGCAACCAATGGGCGAGCGCATCTACTTGAAATTCGAGAACTTATCGAGCGGTTTCAACTCAACAGTTCAATCTTGACACATCATAACGCCTTCAGTTTGGAGAACGGCGAAGAACAGCTCCGCGGTTCGTTCAAACGGGTCTCATGTGTAAAGTTTGATGATTCGCTTGAGGTAACCGAAGTTGAGCCGATCATAGCTTACATTCAATCAGGATTATCCCCGGAGGAGCTAGCCGCAAACGCAGAAGGACTGCAGGACATACAGGTGTTCATAGGTAGGCAGCTTAATAAAGAGGGCGTCATTCGGATCCGCAAGGAGACTGGAATGTTCATCGCCGAGAAGCCGCTCCCGGTTTAGCCATGATTCATCTCCATGATCCCACAAGGAAACGATCATGGAGACCAAAGCTACACAATGGGCGTAGCGCGGGCGCGGTTCTGTCGACGTATAATAGTCGCAATAAGTAACTGCGGCACCGTAGATGTTAATTGAACACCATGCGTGAATACAGTAGGCGAATCCTTGATGTTCTCAGGGATATAGCTTTTCAAAATACGAGCCGGCGCTGTTCCCACATCGAGGCGGAATGAGGGCTTGAAATGGCTTACATTGTCTGTGCAGAAGAAAACCAGAACCTGTGGATTGCACATGTCCCCGATCTGCCTGGATGTTTCGCCAGCAATGAAAACCGCGAGACGGCTATACAGGCGGTACCGGCAGCGATCGACAATTATCTCGATTGGTGCAAAAAGCATGGAATTCACGTAACGGGCCTCTCGTCGCCGATGATCGTATCAGAGGTGATTCGAGCCTGGGAATTCGAAGACGGCCATATGGTGAATGCTTTCTTCGCCGCTGACCGCCCACCTCTCATTGACGCTGAGATCAGCGAGTTCAAGCTCCTGCTCGAGACGACGTATGAAGATTTACTCGCTTCAGTGGGGGATGTCGATCCTGAGGATGCAAATAAGGTTTTACCGGGAGAGCAATGGTCACTTGAGGGAGTCCTGGAGCATGTCGCCAGGTCAGAGTGGTGGTATTTAGATCGTCTCGGTTTGGCGTTCCCGCGCGAGGGGATTCCCGCTGATGCAAAACTCTTTCTGCGTGAAGTGCATGCTCATATGCTCGTAACGTTGCCGGAGCTTCAAAAACGCGGGTGTGCCGTGACCCTGGCGGGCGAGACGTGGTCAGCACGGAAAGTGATGCGGCGGAGTCTTTGGCATCGCCGAGATCACACAACGCATATTGCCAAGCTGCGGCAGCGCCTGCGTTGACGCGGATGGTCCGAGCCGCTCACATGCTTATTGCGGGGAAGAAAGAGACAACAGAAATCAATACCCACCTACTGATGGTAGGCTGATGAAAGAGCAGCGGAACTGCTCATCGATCGGTAGGCTCTGAATTCGCAGTCGATGCAATGACGGAGGTTATGTATGTCCTATAAAAGTATCAAGACGGAAATCCACGATCGTGTGGGACTGATCCGAATCGATCGACCGAAGGCGCTAAATGCGCTTAACAGCACCGTTATGTCCGAATTGGGACAAGCGCTTAGTGTTTTCGATGCTGATTCCCAGATCGGCGCAATTGTCATTACCGGCGATTCGCGCGCCTTCGCCGCGGGGGCTGATATCAAAGAGATGGTCAACGCTACTGCTGCAGAGATGCTTCAATCCGAGCCAATCGAGCGTTGGGATTTGATCCGCGAAGTGAAAAAACCGATCATCGCCGCTGTTTCGGGGTGGTGTTTGGGGGGAGGGAACGAACTGGCTATGTCCTGCGATATGATTATTGCTTCGGAGACGGCTAAGTTTGGTCAACCAGAGATCAATATTGGCGTGATCCCTGGCGCAGGCGGTACTCAACGGCTCACTCGTGCGGTAGGAAAAGCGCTGGCGATGGAGATGGTTCTCAACAATCGACACCTGAATGCCGAGGAAGCTTATGGGTATGGGTTGGTTAACCGCGTCGTCCCCGAGGAGATATATCTCGATGAGGCGCTCAAGCTGGCAGATGAGATCGCCAAACGGGCGCCTATTGCTGTGAGTATGGGAAAGGAAATGGTTAACCAGGCGTTCGAATCTTTCCTTGCTGGCGGTATGGCGGATGAGCGCCGAAGTTTCTATTTCCTATTCAGCACGGAAGACCAGAAGGAAGGCATGCGCGCCTTCATGGAGAAACGCGAAGCGGAGTGGAAGGGGAAATAGGCGAACCGGCACAAGGCCCTGTAAAAAGGAGCTGAGTAAGCCCTTCTGAACCCTCGTTTCTTAATTAAGGTCGCAGAATTCCGGTCAACTGAGGTTCTATGCTCACATACCGACAATTTGTCAAAGCTTTAAAAGAGAGCGGACTCAACTACAACAGCCGGGTGATCGCTCATAGCAGCCTTTCTTCTCCAACACAAGTGTCTGGCGGGGCAGAGACGATTGTCGGCGCTCTGGCGGCGACTTGTGAAGCGGTGATGATGCCGGCGTTCACAGAGCGCACGACCATCATCCCGCCATTCGGGCCGCCCGACAACGCACTCGAGTATGGTTCGGAGACAGACAGGAATCAAGAGGCCGAGATATTCCATCCGGAATTGCCGGTTGACTCCGAGCTTGGACAGGTCTCAGAAGTCATGCGCGGCCACCCGCAGGCGCAACGCTCCAATCACCCCGTTCTCTCGTTCGTAGGCATCAATCTCGAGGAGGCGCTGCAAAGCCAGACGATCGATGAACCATTTGCGCCGATCGGATGGCTGGCAGAATTCGATGGTGATGTGCTGTTGATCGACACAGACCACCGTTCGAATGTGAGTTTGCACAGGGCTGAAAGGCTGGCTGGGCGTAAGGGCTTTATCCGTTGGGCGCTAACGGAAAAAGGGGTTGTTGAATGCAGGAATATGCCGGGCTGCACTGACGGTTTCGATGCTATCCGGAGCCGACTCGAGGGAATCTCACACGCTGCTTTGTATGGTGGATTGAGGCTGGAGGTAGTCCCGGTCCGAGATCTGGTCAACGCCGCCGTGGGTTGGATTCGCGAGGATCCGCGGGCGCTGCTGTGCGATAGACCTTTTTGTCCTCGCTGCGCGGCTGTTCGGACATCGGTTCGTCAAGAAGACGCGTCTCTGGATGATCGTGAGCAAGGCTAAGAAAACACCACTTGAAGGCGCCTGTTCGTAGGCGATCTCATTTGGGACGGGCAGATTAGATGTTTTTCTCCAAAATGGCATTCGGCGTGTGCGGCGGGATATGTCGGTTTGCGTTCATCATCCCCAATTCACGAGAATTCCGCGTAAAAGTTAATCTGACCGCACTTAAATAATAGCGAGGCATATTTACTCTATGCCCCGTTTTTGTGTATTTAACTGCGGATTTCGAGGTGGGTTATACGCTCGAATTCACCTTCCAGTCGTACTGCATGTAGCGGACCCGGAACTCTCCGCTTTCGAGGATGTTTCGTACTTCCTGGTCA
>DAOWMX010000084.1 GCA_030642885.1 Anaerolineales bacterium
CATCAGGATCCTCAACTGCCGCTGCTGTGATGCCCTTGGGATTGATCGTTCATCCAGTGGCTTTGTCTGAATAATCCTAGTATGCTCGAAATCATGGAACCTGTACTGAAAACCATCGCTTTCGCGGTCATCGCGTATCTGCTCGGATCCATTCCCTTCGCAATATTGGTCACTCGGGCGAAGGCTGGAGTTGACGTGCGCGGCTCGGGTTCGGGCCACGCCGGCGCAACCAATACGATGCGGGCAGCAGGTTGGGTCCCCGGCATCATCGTGTTGGCGGCGGATATTGGAAAGGGGTACTTAGCGGTGTGGCTGGCGGTCAGTTTAGGCGGCACGGTGGCAGCGCCGATTGTCGCCGCGGCGTGTGTTGTGATTGGCCACTGCTGGCCAATCTTCGCTGGATTCCGGGGTGGGATGGGAATGGCGAGTGGGGCAGGGGCGCTATTGGCGGTCTGGCCGCTGGGTTTTGTGCTGGCGATTGGAC
This sequence comes from Anaerolineales bacterium, assembly GCA_030642885.1. Lineage (GTDB taxonomy): Bacteria > Chloroflexota > Anaerolineae > Anaerolineales > E44-bin32 > E44-bin32. Next base: position 485 of record DAOWMX010000084.1, read on the forward strand.
TTGGTTCGGCGCTCCAGCTCTTGATTAAGCATTCCGCCCGGGGGAACATCGTCACAGGATTACTTATAATGCCCTTATGGGCGCTCTTAGGGGCAAATGGGACGCAACTGGGCGTGGCCCTGGCAGTTGGTCTTGTCATCTCCGGCCGCGCCTTATACGACTGGAATCGAGTCTACCGCGAACTGTGGTTTGATCGGGAGTAAAACCCCTGCTTGACGATCATGGGGCTGTCATAAAAGGTCAGCCACTTTCGCGTTTAAAGAGGAAATCACTTGAAGTGAGGGCATGAAGAAGAAAAACCAACAGGTTGTGTTCAAACCCCATATTATGGGACGACTTCAACTCCCCTTGGATCTAGGAGAGCTAACCCCGGAAAACCATCTGGTGTGGATGGTAAACTGGCAGCTTAACGCATACTAATAACCAGTCCTGGAGATTATTAATTCTCTATACGCTTTAAAACGCCCAAACCAGGCCCTTTGGGTAAGCACAATTGTGCACCACGATAGATTACCCCCTGATAGGGGTCGTTCTTAATAAGCAACGGGCCGTCGAGGTCAACGTACTCACACAATGAAGCCAAATGTGCTGCGGCGGTCACTCCAACGGAACTTTCTACCATACAACTCAGCATCACTTGCATATCGAAAGATTGCGCCAGTTCTATCATTTGCAGGGCTGGCCTGATCCCCCCGCTTTTCATTAATTTAATCACCACTCCATCCACTGCTTCGACGTGGTCGATTACATCTTGTGGAGTTCGGATATTCTCGTCGGCGAAAATTTTCACTCCAAGGTTGCGCTCACGCAGCTGCCGCAAGCCCTCAATATCTCCGACGGGCAGGGGCTGCTCTACCAGCTCTAGATCGTACTCCACCAGGCGGGGAATCAAATCTGCAGCGTGTTCTCGTGTCCAGCCCGCGTTGGCATCCACTCGAAGAGCTGCATCCGTTTCCTCGCGGATGGAACGCACAATGGCTTCATCATTGGCACTGCCCAGTTTGATTTTAAGAACGGGCCACCCACTTTGCCTGGCACTCTGCGCCATCTTATCAGGGTGATCCATTGCTATTGTGAGAGATGTGGAAGGCATCTGCTGTGAATTGATGCCCAAAAGCTTGTGTAGGGGTATCCCCTGACGCTTACCCCAGAGATCGTGCAGGGCGATGTCCAATGCCGCTCTTCCGGAAGATGACCCGAGGGGCAAGGATTTGAGAATTTTCTCTATATGTATTGGGTCGTCGCTAAATTGCTCCGCCGCTAAGACTAGATACTCAAGTATCCTTGTCTGCGATTCTCCCAGATACTGAACACCCGCTCCTTCTCCAACGCCTTCATCAAGGTATACAAGCACATTGTGACGTCTTTCACTCACCCCATGAGCTATCCTGAAGGCGGTTTTTAATTCCAGGGTTATTGGTTCCCAGGTTAGATTCATGTATGGATCCGTAAGGTCGAATTATCTGTAGGCCAGAATATACATGGATTCAGCAACGAAGTGCAATGCTGGATTCGAATTCGATTCTTCCCAAAACGGGTTTGAACGTTTTGTTGTTCTGAATTCACTGCCTAAGGAGAACCCTTTCGGATTCCGTAGCCCCCATACCATAAGCGAAGCCTGTCGAGAGATCTTCGATCCACTCCCCACTCCCCTCTGGGATAGTTCTAGAGTTATTAGGCAATGCATCGATGATGGTCGTAGAGACGCAGCATGCTGCGTCTCTATCGTGATGTTTTGCGATCTAAGGAGGAGAGGTGGGGGTATCGCTAGGCGTAGGCGTAGCGGAGGGCGTGGGTGTGGTGGTCACGGTTGGTGTGAGTGTAGGCGTAGCGGTTGCCGTCGGGGTGGGTGTTGGCATGGGGGTCGGGGTCGGCATCAGTATAATGAGATGCAGTTCAACAAAGGCGACGCCGCCGCGCTTGCTCCGAACCGCAAGGCGGAGCGTCACTGGACCGTTTGGTAATTCTGAAATATCCCATTTGATAAGTTGTTCTGGCTGCTTAATCTGCGAGTCGCTGTGGGCGATATCAGGCCAAAATGATGGGTCACTGCCGAGACCGTATTCGAGGATCCAATCTCTGAAGTCACTCGTCGCTGCCGCTCGCCCGAATATCTCCAGTGGACTCGTTGAGATTGTGGTCCCTTCGGATGGATGGGTGAAAGCCAGGATGGGTTGGGGGCTGTCGCTGGAACATACCGCATCGGGTATGAAGAAGAGCGGATCATCTTCAAAACCCATATCCTCAGCCCATTTTTCCCCTTCAGAAGTCTCATTGAGCCAGTCACGTGCCCAGGGATCGTCCACGTTCAACCCCAACTTCTCATCCACGTATGTTGCGCACTCAGGAGAAGCCAGCTCAAGAGCGAAAGTGTCCACCCATACCTCACGCCATAAATCTTGCTCTTTCGGAAGCGGGGGCTGGTCGTGGGCAAAAATCTCGCTCTTCTGTGAAGGGCACCATTCAGAGGGTTCTGCACCGGAAACGGCACAGACGACGCGATCGACGATGCCGCTAGGACGGACCACCACAGTTGGTTGGCCGCCAGTCAGGCGATTTTGTGCATATTGCATGAATTCGTTCCAGATAGGAGCGGCACCCGTCAAACCGGAGGTGTTCTCCATTGGGGTGTAATCGGCGTTACCGACCCAAACGCCGACCGCGAGATCTGGGGTGTAGCCCAACGTCCAGTTATCCCGGAAATCGTTCGTTGTGCCCGTCTTCGCGGCTGCCTTGAAGGGCAAATTGAGCAGTGAGTTGGGACCAAACGCGGGCGTTCGAGCAACGTTATCGCTGAGGATGTCTGTGATGAGGTAGGCGTGTTCGGGGCGGATGACCTGGTTTTCTGTGGGAGTTTCGTACTGATAGACGACGGCGCCCTCCCGATCTTCGATGCGCAAAATGCTTGTGGGAGGGATGCGATCCCCGCTGTTGGCCAGGGTTGCATAGGCTGAAGTCAACTCGAGCAAGGTGACATCTCCACCACCCAGCGTAAGGGAGAGACCATAGTCGTCGCGGTCAAGTGTTGTGATCCCCATGCGGCGAGCGAAGGCGATGAACCCGTCTTCTGTGGGTGTCTCAGGGTTGTCATAAATTCCGACAAATTCAAGCGTCTTGACGGCGGGTATGTTGTATGAGTTCGCCAACGCCGAGCGGGCGGTAACCGGGCCGTGGAAGCGCCCGTCGTAATTTACGGGCTCATAGGGGGGGCGGGGATCATTCGGATTCCCCGAAGGCGGGAACTCCGTAGGGACATCCCAGATGAGTGTAGCAGGTGTCCATCCCTTCTCAAATGCGGCAGTGTAGGTTAGCGGTTTGATCGAGGATCCCGGCTGACGGGGGCGTACAGCCATATTAATCTGACCATCGTTGGCTTCATAGTCTGCCGAACCGACCATGGAAAGGATTTCGCCCGTGTCTGGGCGAATGGTCACCAGAGCGCCGTTCGTGGCGCGATTATCCGCCAGGGCTTTGACCTGTGCGCTCACAATCTCCTGTGCTTCCGATTGCAGCACCGGGTCTAAGGTTGTGTAGACGGTGAAACCCGAGCGGTAGATCGTCTGTGGGTCATACAATTCCTCAAGTTCACCGCGCACATAAGTCACCCAATGTGGATATATGATATGGATATCGGGCTGCTGGAATTCGTAATTGATGATTATGGCTGCAGCGCTGCCGGCATCTTCAGGTGTGATGCAGATTGGCTGCTGCGCGTTGCTCACAAAGATGCATTCATCCTCGACGCTGGTATCCACCATCAGTGTGAGGACCTGGCGATGACGATTCAGCGTGGCATCGCGGTTTGTGTAGATATCGTAAACTGAAGGTGCCTGAACGAGCCCTGCCAGGAAGGATGCCTGTGCGAGCGTCAATTTGTCGGCAGTGGTGTTGAAATATGTTTCCGCTGCTGCTTCCACTCCATATGAGAGATTCCCAAAGTAGTGCTGGTTGAGATAAAGCTCGAGTATCTCCTCTTTCGAGTAACGGCGTGTGATCTCGGCTGCGAGTAAGACCTCGCGCAACTTGCGGCGCGCTGTTACCCTGGTTCGCTCTTCTGGTGAGAACAGCAGGTTGCGCGCGACCTGTTGGGTGATGGTGGAAGCACCCGAGACGACGCTCCCCTGTGTGTAATTTTGCCAGAAAGCCCTGAAAATCGCCCAGATATCAAAACCGGGGTGGCTGTAAAACTGGGAATCTTCCGTGGCGATAATTCCCGCGACCATGTAGGGGGAGATCTCTTCCAGCGGGACGTATGTTCTACGGCCTGCTTGGGGGTCAAGGATTTCGTACAGCAGGTTTCCCTCACGGTCGAGGATACGTGTTGTTTCAAACTGAGCGGCATGTTCGTGCAGATCTTCGACGGAGGGGAGGCTGGCGGCCAGCGAGTAGTACTGGTAAACCCCGAAGGAGATGATTCCAAGCACAATGGCGATGAAAACAAAAGCTCCGAAAATGGCCATTCGCAGCGCGCACCCACCGCAGGTGTCCCAGCGCTTCCAATCCCTGCCGCTCCGTTCTTCAGGTTGGGTGGGAGGGATGTAGGCGGAGGGGCTAATCGCTGTGGCGCCAATATCCGTTTCCGGCACACGTTGAGGTAGAACCTCGGCATCCGACTTTAAATCTAGCTCTGGGCTTGGGCCGCTAGAGGGTTCCTCTGTGGGAGGGGCATTCGCCGCTGGTGCCCGATCGTTCTCTTTAAGATCTTGTTCGAAGGGTTCGGTCTCGGAGGTGTCGGGGGAGTCTTGAACCGGCCCATCGTTCTTGTGTTCTGGGTCATCCATAAGGGGGGTGTCCGGCAAAGCGGAGGACTTCTCCGAAGTGATCTCGCCCTCGAGTAGGCGTTTAAACCGCGCCTGAGGGCTGTCAACACTATCTTGAACGGGGGATGGATGGGCATCCTTTTCCAGAGGCCGCTCGTTTTCGAGCTCGGATGGAACCGAACCCGTTTTCTTGGAGAGATCGTCCGATGGATCGCTCATGGCTCGTGATTATAGCATGGTGCAGGTGAAGGGAAGATGAATTCTGCAGGGCAAGGATAATAAGCAGGAAAGATTTTTTCCATACAAATTAAATTTTGCCTCGGTTACCCGGTTTTAACGAGGACGGTCCAGATTCCCTTCATAACCGTTTGATTATCCTGGTTGTGAACGTCGAGAGAGAGAAGTATTTGGCCGCCGCCAAGCCGGGGCATTGCTTTCTTTTCCTTCACTTCCATGATGACGTGAATGGTGTCACCGATGAAGACCGGCAGGCTGAATTTCCAGTTTTTAATCTCGCGGAAGGCGATCACCGTCCCCTCCATGATGCCGGTTCGCATGGCAAGGCCGGAGACGATGGAAACGCCTAGAAGACCGTGAGCAACACGCTGACCGAAGGGCGTACCCTTTGCGAACTCAGCATTGGTGTGAATCATATTGCTATCGCCGGATAACCCCGCGAATGCAACCACATCAGCTTCGGTGATCGTTCGACCGGGGCTGGTGATTTGCTGCCCCACTTCGAACTCATCGAAATACATACCTTGATTTGAAAGTTTCATGGGCATTGAGCACCTCTCCAGAAGGAAGTGACGCTATTCTAGCATGAGACGCACGCAACTGAGTATGACTGACAAATCTCCACTGATGGGGCAATTCGAACAGTGCAAGGGTGTGATTATTCACAGATACCTTTGACGATTTCTTGTTAGCTTCATACAATCTATGTATGAAACTTTGGTCACTTCCACTTAATGGACCGGTTGCCGTGCGTTTAGCCTGTGACGCTCGCTTCTCAGATATCGACATCGCTGATGACCATATCTGGGAATTAATGATTGAATCTGAGGAACCCCCCTCTCTCTCCCTGAATACGACGTATGGATTACGAGCTCGAGCGATGCGCATTTTTCCAGGTTTCGGGTTGGGGGATCGTTTCGTCACGGACCCAGCGCTTTTCCACGATAAACCGGTGATCCGGTCAATTCTGCCTGACTACGTAAGGCTCGACTTCAGTCCCTTCAACCACGTAGGAGTAGTTGCTGAATATTGGGTCCCCGCATCGCATGTGGTTATAGGCAGATTCACGGTATTGAACCGCAGAGCCGAATCCCAAGATATTCACCTTAGATTAAATGGCATACTTCAACCCGGAGAGGACCCCCAGGCTCTCGGTGAAAGCGCCTTTCAAGGGGTCAGCGTATTGTCCGGTCGAACTGCCGAACTCCACCCTGTGATTTTTCTGTCCGGCGGTGCCCGTGTTGAGCCAGCCCCCTACCCAACTTTGGCCGTGCATGGACGTCTCTTGCCGGGAGAAGTTGGCGCTTGGATTTGGGCGCAAGCAGCCGAGAGTACGACGAATCAATCCTTCATCGAGGCGCGAAAACGGATCCAAATTAATTGGGACAAGGAGCGCGCCCGGGTGGAGATGGAGAACAGCGGGTTAGTGGAGATCGAAACAGGAGACCCCGATTGGGATAGCGCCTTCTGGCTGACTCAAAAAGAGATATTAGGGAACTTCGTCGGACCGGTCAAATTCCAGCCCGGGGCTATTTTAGTTAAGCGCAGAGGGGTAGACGATGGTTTTTCCCCGAGTGAGGACGGGGATGGCTTCAGCCCGCAAGGGTCCGGGTATACAGCAGAGGATGCGTTCCTGGCAATCTCGCAGATTCTTCCTGCGGCGCCGTCCCTCTCCAAGGAACTTATTGAAAATTTTTTAAAAACGCAGGATGCTGAAGGTGAGATAGAGTGGCTTCCCAATCTAAGCCGTAAGAGCAGCGGGCTTGACAGCATCCCGCTCCTGGCGACGTTATCCTGGATGGTGTATCAACATACCGAGGATACCGACTGGCTGCGGCAGATATTCACACCGCTACGGCGCTTCGTGGAAGCGTGGTTCGGTCCGCGCCATGACCGGGATCAGGATGGGTGGCCGGAGTGGGATCACGCGGCTCATTCCGGGTTCGACGACTGGCCCGCGTTTGCACCTTGGCATCGCTGGAGTCAGGGACTGGACATATCGATGGTTGAGACGGTCGATCTGGCCTCCTACCTATATCGTGAGATCCTGTCTTTGAGCCATATCGCGCGCGAAATCGGACGGGAGCGCGCGATTGAAGGTATTGAGCCGCGGTTGGCGATTCTCAAAGATGTGGTTGAGTCGACCTGGTCGGCGCAGCGAAGTATCTATCGACAGCGAGACCGGGACCTGGACACGCCCCTCAAAGGAAAACGTCTGGGCAAAGGGCGTGGAGAATACTCGTTTGAAGTGAATAGCTCCTTCGACCCGCCGGTGCGCGTCCTTGTCCGCATCCATGGTTCGGAGAAGGATGCCCGCAAGCTCAAGATCCTCATCCACAGTCGTGGACGTCGTGGGCGCTCGCGCGTCGAACGGATACCCTACCGCAAGTTTCACTGGTTCTGGAATACGGGCGTGTTCACGAGCGACAAACTTAATACCACAATCGAGCGGATCGAAGTGATGGGATTGAGTAGTAAGGTTAACTCCGAGATCTACTTGCCGGATACGACGCGGATGGATCAATCCCTGCTTCTCCCTCTCTGGGCGGGGATCCCGGAGCCGGAGCGCGCCGATAAGCTCGTCTCAAAAACGCTGACCGACCCCGACCAGTTCTGGCGCCGGTATGGCATTCCGGTTTGCTCTGCCAAGGACCCGTCCTACGCGCCGGACAACCAAGAAGGCGCGGGCGCAGTGTGGATGTTCTGGAATCTGCTACTCGGAGAGGGTCTGGTGAATTATGGATTCCTTGATGAGGCTGCTGACCTTGTCACCCGGTTAATGGGGAACGTAGTCGGCTCTTTAAAAAAAGATAAGGCTTTTCATGCACGATACAACCCGGATCAAAAGGGAGGCGTTGGCGGGCGCGGGCATATCGAAGGCGCAGCACCGCTCAGCCTATTCCTGCAGACTTTGGGCGTTCGATTCATTTCACCCTGCAAGGTCTGGATCAAACCGGGCAATCCTTATCCATGGCCTGTGACGCTGCGTTGGCGGGGGCTGGTCGTGCAGTGTGAGCAAGGCGAGACAAGGGTGACGTTCCCTGATGGTCAAGAAGCGGTCTTTCAAGATGC
>DAOWMX010000265.1 GCA_030642885.1 Anaerolineales bacterium
GGAGGGGTGATAAAAATAGGTCCCGAGGAGTGAGTCTGGCAGATAACCCTGCCCGATGTGGTGCCCGGGATGAGTGTGTGGATACCTATATCCCTTCCCGTGCCCGAGAGCTTTCCCGTCGCGGCTGGCATCTTTCAGGTGCTGTGGGACTTCAACTACCCCTTTTTCCTCAAGGGTTTTATAGGCTTTGAAATAGGCGCTAGTGGTATTCGATTTTGAGGCGGTTGCCAGGTAGAGCGTAGCTTCCACAAGAGCGTACACCCCCTCTGGTAACCCAACAAATTCAAACGCTTGGACTGCGGCGGAGGTGACGACGAGGCCCATTGGGTCAGCCAGGCCGATGTCCTCCGAAGCCAGGATCAACAGACGCCGAAGGATGAAACGAGGGTCCTCGCCCGCGTAGAGCATCTTCGCCAACCAATAGAGCGCAGCGTCTGGATCAGAACCGCGCACCGATTTGATGAAAGCTGAGACGGTGTCGTAATGCGCATCTCCGTCTTTGTCGTATAAGACAGCACGGCGCTGGATGGATTCTTGGGCAACATCTAGCGTGAGCTGGATCACGTCACTCTCATCAGGGGGTGTGGATTCCACAGCCAATTCGAGCGCATTGAGCGCATTTCGTGCGTCCCCACCCGACACGCGGATCAAGTGACCCAGAGCATCCTGATCGAGCCGGATCTGTTTACTACCGTAGCCACGCTCGGGGTCGGTGAGGGCACGTTCGATAACCCGGTTCACGTCCTCATCCTCAAGCGGACGCAGCTGGAAAATTCGTGAGCGCGAAACCAGAGCCCCGATCACTGTGAAGTATGGGTTTTCAGTCGTCGCACCGATGAGGGTGATGGTCCCGTTCTCGACATGAGGTAGCAGCGCATCCTGCTGAGCTTTATTCCAGCGATGGACCTCATCCACGAAGAGGATCGTTCGCCTACTGTATAGTTTACGCCGCTCCTCAGTTGCCTTGATGATGCGTCGGAGATCTGCTTTCCCGGCCAGAACCGCCGAGATCGTAACGAAATGGGATTCTGTAGTGTTGGCGATGATCATCGCCAGAGTGGTTTTTCCGGTTCCGGGAGGTCCCCAGAGGAGTATTGAAGAGAAGAGACGATCTGCTTGGATAGCACGCCGAAGAAGGCGATCTTCTCCAACAATCTCTTCCTGACCTTCGAATTCGTCCAAGGTGCGCGGCCGCATGCGTGCGGCGAGCGGGGCTTCGCGGGCTATGCGATCCTTCATTGCGTGGTCAAACAAGTCCATTTGGTCATTGTACCATCGGCCTGTACGGAGCTGAGAATCACGATATGTCGAGGTGGAATTTTGGCATCTGCCGGGTATGTTAGAATCCGCGGATTGCCGGACTCGCCCTGCTCGTTCTGGCTGCGCACACGTGTTGAAATGAAAAAGTCTGGGATTTTCACCTCCAGCCAGGACGACTATAGAAGTGTTCATGGACTGCAGAAGGACTTGGATCCGAAAACCATGACTTGTATGTTGCACTTGGCCTCAGCTTCACCTCGCCGCAAAGAGTTAATAGAATTAACCGGCTGGGATGTGGAGATTTGCCCGGTTCCGGTCGACGAGATGGCTCAGGTTGATGAGCAGGCGGAGGCGCTGGCGATCCGCCTTGCGCGAGCGAAAGCTCGGGCAGCCGCAGCAGAGTGTCCCGCCTGTGAGCTCGTCCTCGCCGCCGATACGGTCGTGGTTGACGGCGGTACAATTTTAGGCAAACCAGTGGATGCAGATGATGCTGAACGGATGCTTCTAATGCTTCGGGATGGTGAGCATGAGGTCATCACCGCGCTGGTATTTCTCCAACCAGCCAGCGGGGAAGAACTTGTTGAGACGTGCAAAACTGTTGTTCCCATGCGGCCATATGACAAGGGTGAGCTTCAGGACTATATCGCCGGCGGTTCTCCGCTTGATAAAGCCGGCGCGTATGGGATACAGGACCGCGAGTTCAACCCAGTGGAACTGGGCCTGATGCAGGGATGCTTCGCCAATGTGATGGGCCTCCCTTTGTGTCACCTGCAGCGCGCTTTGGGGCGCTTAGGGCACGATCTGACGGTTGATCTCCCCACTCGCTGTAAGGCATATACGGGGTATGATTGTAACGTCTACCCGGAGATCCTGAGAGGTAAATTGTGAGACGAATCCCGTTCCTGCTTCTAATTATAGCGATGCTCATCAGCAGCTGTGGACTCTTCCGCCCCACCGATCCGGGGTCGAATGGGACACCTACGCTCCCCGATCCTGTCCAGACTACTGAGTCCGCGCCGGATCCAGATGCAGCCGCGCAGCACTTCCTGGATACTTGGAAAGCGGGCGATTATACGGGGATGTACGCGCTCCTCAGCCCCCTTACCCAGGATGGATTGAGCGAGGAGGATTTCACGAACCGCATTCAAGAGATCATGCGCGGAGGGGCGTTTGTAGATGTCGATTTTCAAATCGTATCCGCCCTTGTTCACAGCCCGCAGCGCGCTGAAGTTCGATATCACATCGTTCTCACAAGCGCGGCTGTAGGCGAGATCAGCCGTGAGACGCGCATGGACTTGACGCGCTCCGCTGGCGAGGACTGGCAGGTAGCCTGGACCGACGCCATGATTTTGCCCGAACTCGAGGGGGGCAACGGTTTGAGTCTCACCGCTGTCACTCCTACGCGAGCGAACATCTATGACAAGAACAACCAGGCGTTCGCCTCACAGGCGGGCGCGGGGCAGGATAACGGCGCTGCATTGTGGATCGTCCCCAATGAGATCGGCGATGAAGACGCCGAGGAGACCATGCTCTCAACTTTGAGGCGACTTTTTGTGTTGGCTACCGTTGATCCGATCCTCGAGCGCTATGACGCCAACCGCGACACGGATTGGTTCACGCCGCTAGGCGTTGCACCTTATGAGGATTACCACGCTGTCGGCGGTCTGCTCGAATCGGTGGGCGGCGTTCGCGTGAGCACGTACAGCACACGCTACTATTACGGCGGCGGCCTTACGCCATTTGCAGGGGGAGCGTCGCCACATGCTGTGGGTTTTGTGAGTCAGATTCAGGAGGCCGAATACGAAGACCGCCTGGCGCTGGGTTACCAGGGTGATGAGTTCGTCGGTCGTATCGGGATCGAGGCGGCGTTCGAAGATGAACTGCGCGGCGTGCCCGGGGGGACGCTTTACCTGGTCGATCCCGATGGTCAGGTGATGCAGGTGATGGCTTCCCGCGATCCCGGATTGCCCTATGCAGTGTATTCGACGCTCGACCGTGATCTGCAAGAAATTGCACAGCGGTCGATTGAAGGTTTCGAGGGCGCTGTGGTCGTTTTGGAACGCGATACAGGCGCGGTGCTTGCTATGGCCTCCTCGCCTGCGTTCGACCCCAACCTTTTCGATGCCCAGAACCCTAATGGAGCGAATGGCGGTTACCAGATGTTGAACACCGCCAACCAGCCCTATATCAACCGCGCTACACAGGGTCTCTACGTTCCAGGATCGGTGTTTAAAGTCATTACGATGGCCGCCGCGCTGGAGAC
>DAOWMX010000157.1 GCA_030642885.1 Anaerolineales bacterium
CATAGGGATTTCTCGCTGAGTTTATCCTGAGTGAAACCGAAGGGTTCAGCATGACCATCTCCTTCATCATGTTATTTCGAAGAGCGGAGGGTACGAAGATCCCTCAGTGTTAGCCCGAAGGGGCTCTGCTATGAGCCCGTCAGGGCGACGCCTGTCCTGAGCGAAGTCCCCAGTTTTATCGGGGGTGAAGCCGAAGGATCTCAATCTCCACGCAAGAAACGAGGAGATCGCTTTGCGGAGTTGAGCCTGAGCGGTGTCCTGAGCCTATCGAAGGAAAAGCCGAATGGGCTCGCAATAGCACAAGCAACTTTAATCGGGTATAAAAACAGCGTGAACACCAAGGTGCAGCAAATCGAAATCGAAAATATCGTCGTTGATGTGACCCGTAAGAACATCAAACACATGTACTTTACTGTTTATCCACCCAACGGCGAGGTGCGAGTGTCAGCGCCGCTCCGCTTTGACGACGAAGCTATCCGCAAGGCCGTGACCGCGAAGCTGCCGTGGATCAGACGCCAGCAGGCCAAGTTCGAAGGGTGGGAAGAGCTATCGCCGCTGCAGTATGTCTCCGGGGAGAATCACTACTTTGAAGGGCAGCGCTACTTGCTGAATGTTATCTATCACGACGGGCCACCAAATGTGGTAATTCATAACAACGCCACACTCGACCTTTTTGTGAGGATGGGAAGTGACGCCGAGAAACGCGAGCGTGCTCTCATGGCCTGGTATCGCCAGCAGCTCAAAGAAGCCATTCCACCCCTAATTGCCAAATGGGAACCGATTATCGGTGAAGAAGTGGCTGAGTGGGGCGTGAAGCGAATGAAAACGAGGTGGGGCAGCTGCAACATCAAGGCTCGCCGCATCTGGTTGAATCTGGAGCTCATCAAAAAACCTGGTTGCTGCCTGGAATACATCATCGTGCATGAGATGGTGCACCTGCTAGTGCGTCTTCATAACGATCGTTTCATGACCTACATGGACGAGTTCATGCCGCAGTGGCGACTCTGCCAGGATGAACTGAACAAAGCTCCCCTGGCGTATGCAAATTTGGGTTATTGACCGTTTTGTGGATTGTCTGCCATCCGTGTTTTTAGCTGGGTTCCTGCAGGTTCCACCCGCAACATCGCGTTGTCGAATTCCTGCGCATGCGTTATGCTCACAGGAAATACATTGGCTCGTTGAGAGGAGCGTTACCGTGAAAACACGCTGGATGATTATATTTCTCGTTTTGCTGCTGACCCTTACCGGCTGTGATACGCCCGCCGATGATAATGACATATCCACCTCCGTCGCGGCGACGCTCGTATCGATGGACGAGACCGAGATGGTAGAGCCTGTGGACCCAATCCCACCAACTGCCACAATTGACGTGATCGAAGAGCCCACGTTGTCCCCTCCAACCGAAACACCCGCGCCACTTACCGATGAGGAGGCGATAAAGGCTGCGATGAATGAAACTCTGGATTCGCCTGTTGATGAGTCAACCATCATTGTTTCCGAGATTGCGGGTGACCTCGCTCGCGGCGGTCTCCAGGGTGCGTATTTCATAGCAGCAAAAGATGGCGGCGAGTGGATTATCATTTACGCCGGGCAGGCCACGCCGTACTGCAATCTTGTCAATCCCTATGGGTTTCCAGTTGAGTGGGTGGCCCAATGTCTGGCTGACGACGATTCGCTCGTCCAACGAACCGAAGCGGATGTCGATGCCGAGATCGCCTCACTCGGTCCGCCAACATGGACGGATTCTATGGACAGCGCCGGTAGGTGGTACTTGTTAAGTACGGATAATGTCACCTTCAAGATGGAAGACGGCTCGCTGGTGATGGAGGTTCAAGAAGGGGGCGGTTACGATGAATGGGGGATGACAGCAGGTGCTGTAACTGATTTCTATCTCGAAATCACAGCCACGATGGGTGATCAGTGCAGCGGCATAGATCGCTATGGTCTCATCTTCCGTGCCCCCGATCTAAGTCAGGGATATATTTTTGAATTTTCATGTGATGGGCGCTTTCGCCTATACAAATGGGATGGGGAGAACTATACGGGAATTCAGGACTGGAAGTCATCCGCATTGATCCTCTCTGGACCCGACCAAGAGAACCGGCTCGGCGTCATGACCGATGGAAGCGAAGTGAAGTTGTTCGCCAATGGTAAGCTCCTGGGCGAGTACAGTATTGAAGATTACTCGGATGGTAGGTTCGGTTTAGTCGTCGGGTCGACCAACACCGACAATTTCAAAGTGATGATTGATTCCGTTTCATTTTGGGATTTGTAGGATAACTTATCGAGTTTGTTTCGGTTTTTGGCCCGATCCTCCCCAGACTGCGACTGTTTCATCTTAACTCGTCGACGCGAGGAGCGTGTCTCCCTGGCTGACGTGGGTGTTGCTGGAGCCGGTTGCTAATGGGAGGGGGGGAATATATCACGCCGGGCTTTCTCTACTTGCCACATATTTAATCGCCACGTTCGCAATCTCCTCAGTTTGCCAGTTGTCCTTCTGGCGAGTAAGTGCTACAAAAGGACTCTGAAAGGGGATTGGTGAAGGCCATGGCTCCGACGATCCTGCAGTCAACTCCAGCGACGGGCAAGACACACGCATGCATTTCCCGCGTCCAGGAAGCGGTTAAGCAGCTTCATGGTATTCCCGCCTTGGTCATTCTCCCCGACCGCTACCAGGAACGGGCATTCAACCAGCGTCTGATAGATGCGGGCGGGGCATTTGGCGTGCAGATCGGTACCTTCGGCACGCTCTATCAGGAGATCCTGCGGCTGGCCGGTAAATCCGTCCCGTTGGCCTCAGATGTGGTTCTCCAGCGGTTGATCCGGAGCGTGATTGAAGATGCGCTGAGTGAGAGGCAGCTCTCCCATTTCCAGCAGATCGCCGCTAAGCCCGGGTTCCTGAGCGTTTTAAAAGACCGCTTTGGTGAGCTCAAGCGCGCCCAAGTCCAGCCGCATACGTTTCTCAAATTCACTGCAAAGCAAGACGAGGCGCTGCAAGAGCTCGCCCTGCTATATGAACGCTACCAGATACTGCTGCGAGAACTTGGCTGGGCCGATCCCGAAGGGCTGAACTGGCTGGCGGTTGCAGCGCTCGAGGCGGATCCTGATTTATGCGCGGACTGGCCGCTGCTGGTCGTGGACGGCTTCGATTCCTTCCACGGCTCTCAACTTTCCGCGCTTAAACTGCTCGGTGACCGTATGCCGCAAGTGCTGATCACCTTCCCCGGGGATTTACAGAACGACCGCACCGCTTTCCGTCGTTTCAAGCGTTCCTTCAAGAGGCTGCATGCGGCGCTTCCCGAAGCCGTGATCGAGCGGCTGGAGGGTGAAGTGCATCTTCCGGCGCCCCTGGCTCAATTCGAAGCCGGCCTCTTCGAGCCAGATCTGGCGCTTATTCAAGGAAATGTATACGTTTGCCAGCTTGAGGCGCGCACGACAGCTGATGAAGCGCGTGAAGCGCTGCGCTGGATCAAAGCCCGCATCGTGCGCGACGGGCTCCGTCCTCAGGAATGCGCAATCGTCACGCCGAAACCGGAGCTTTATCGTCCTCTGCTGCGCGAAGCAGCGCTCGAATTTGGCCTGCTGCTGCGTTTCACCCACGGTGATCCGCTGCCGGACGCACCCGGCATCACAGCCTTGCTAGAATTGCTCGCTCTGCCGCTCTTAAACTGGCCGCGGCGCGGCACGCTCGACGCGCTTTCTTCCCCGTACTTCGACCTGAGCCCCTTTGGTTTCAACGATGATGACACCATCGCCCTTGATGAGCTCAGCCTTTACGGACAGATCATCGCGGGCCTGGACGAATGGAGTGGGGCATTGGCACGCCTCGCCTCTGACGATGATGAAGATCGTCGCTCGTACGACGAAGCGACGCGCTGGCCGAACCTGCCGCGAGGCGATCAAGCCCAGGCGCTATTGGACGCGCTGAAGACTTTCAGCGATCGCATTCAACCGCCAGACTCAAAAACCACCACGCATTGGGTCGCCTGTCTCGAAGACCTGTTGGAAGATCTGTCCTTCTTCCAGCGTTGCGAGACGTTGCTTGATCGCGCCGCAGCGCTCGAGTTCAGGGAGGTGCTGCGGGCGCTCGTGCTCGGCGAAGCAGTGGCCGGTGAGCGTGAGATGGCGTATGGGGCTTTCATCCTCGAACTCCGGTCTGCTCTGGAGAGCGCCTATTTTGAAGCGTCACTGGATTGGCGTACGCCTTCAGTTCTGGTTCTGCGAGTTCTGAATGCGCGTGGACTGCGCTTCAAAGCAGTTGTCATTCTGGGGCTTGCGGAGGGGTTCTTCCCGGAGGTAGAACGTGAGGATCCGTTTTTTACGGATGCTGCCCGCGAGGTTCTTGGTCTTGAATCTCGCCTGGGGCGCGAGCAAACCGGCCTCTTCTACCAGGTGGTGACGCGCGCGGATCAATTTCTGCTGCTCACGCGACCATATTTAGCCGAAGACGGGGAGTATTGGCAAGCTTCACCTTTCTGGCGAGCGGCGAAATCTATGCTGGCTGATGACCCGCAAAGGGTTCGTCCCGAAGAGTCGCGATCGCTGACGGAGGCAGGTTCCCCAGAGGAACTGCTCTTCTGGGGTGTACGCAGGGGTGCTCTTCCGCCGCAGTACAAGGCGCTGCAACCACGCTGGGAGAGGCTGCGGTCAGCTCGTGATGTGCTCGCTATACGACAAGCGCGCGAAGCAGATGGGGATCACGAGGGGGATCTTTCCTCCATAATCGAACGCTTACGCATAACCTATGGGCCGGACCACGTCTGGAGCTCCAGTCGCTTGGAGAGCTACGGCACCTGCCCATTCTTCTTCCTCTCTGCGTCCGCCTTAAAACTTGATCCGCGCGATCCGCCTGAGCCGGGTTACGATGCGGCGCAGTTGGGTTTGGTGCTCCATGCCGTACTGGAAGAGGTTTATCCGGCGGTTGAGGATCCAACGGATACCGCGGCGGTGCTGCGTGCCCTGCCTGAGCTAGCGGAAGCTGCTTTCGCCGAAGCGCCGGAGAAGTATGGCTTCCGGCCAACGGCTTTGTGGGCGTTGGAGCAGCAAGAGTTGCTGGAGATTCTCGAGGTAACGATCGAGGCGCTTGGGGAAGCTTCGGTAGGGTGGCGGCCGTATGCCTATGAGCAGGTATTTGGTCTGCATGGGAAGCCCGAATTGCGGATCGAGCTTGAGGGCGGGGATGTGCTCGTGCGGGGGGTGATCGACCGCGTTGATCGCAACGCTGAGGGTGAGGTGCGTATTCTCGACTATAAGACCGGCGGCAGTCACCTTTCTAAAAACGATCTTATCAGCGGCCGCAGGTTGCAGCTCGCGATTTACGCCATGGGTGCACGCGATGCGCTGGGTCTGGGTGAGCCTGTGGAGGGGATATATTGGACGATCCGCGGGGCGAAAGCCGGGGCGTTGAAACTGGGTTCGTTTAAAGCGTTTACGGATGAAGGGGTTTTTGAGGGACCTGAAGGGGCGATGGAACTGGCGAGGAGACATGTGGACAGATTTGTCGAGGGTGTGCGCTCAGGGGATTATGCGCCCGCTGCTCCTGAGGGAGGCTGCCCTCCCTATTGCCCGGTTGTGGGCTGGTGTTGGCGGTATCGGGAGGGGTGG
>DAOWMX010000141.1 GCA_030642885.1 Anaerolineales bacterium
CCGGCGGGCGTCAAGTGGAGTTTCCTGACCCCCGGTGTCTTCCCGCGCTACGTTGTTGCCAATGCGGATGAGTCAGAACCCGGCACGTTCAAAGACCGCGAAATTATGGAGGGCAATCCCTACCAGTTTCTCGAGGGCGTCGCTATTTGCTCCTACGCCGCGCAAGCCAATACTGCTTATATTTACTGCCGCGGCGAGTTTTGGGACCTGGCGCATGAACTTGAAGGCAAGATTGAAGCTCTGCATAAGCGCGGACTTCTAGGCGAAGGACTTTTCGATACGGACTACAACCTGATGATCTATGTCTATCTCGGCGCTGGCGCTTATATCTGTGGAGAAGAGACCGCGCTGCTGTCATCCATGGAGGGGGAGATCGGGCAGCCGCGGCTGCGACCGCCATTCCCTGCGGCGGAGGGGCTCTTTGCAAAGCCCACGGTTATCAACAATGTTGAGACTCTAACGAACTTGCCCCCTATCATCAATCGAGGGGCTGACTGGTATTGCTCGATCGGTACGGAGAAGAGCACCGGGCCGAAAATCTTTTCTCTTTCGGGTCACGTGGAACGTCCGGGCAATTATGAGCTTCCATTCGGGACGACTTTCCGTGAACTCATTTTCGAGCACGGCGGGGGGATTCGCGACGGGAAGGCAATTAAAGGGATCCTCCCGGCAGGCGCATCAGCGCCACTGCTGCCGGCAACGAATGAAGTTCTGGACACGCCGATGGATTATGAATCCGTGCCGAAGGTGGGATCGCAGCTTGGCTCGGCCTCGATCATCGTACTTGACGAAACTGTCGATATTGCCTGGATGGCATATAAGACCACGAGCTTCTTTAAGCACGAATCGTGTGGGAAATGCGCCCCCTGTCGCGAGGGCACATATTGGATGTATCACATACTGAATCGTTTTCAGAACGGCAACGCAGCACCAGCGGATATCGATTTATTAAATCGAGTTGCCCTTGGAATCCAGGGGAAATGTTTCTGTGCGCTGGGCGAATTTTCGATCACACCGGTTGTTGCCGGTATTGAGCATTTCAGAAGCGATTTCGAAGCCCTCACCGGGGATGGGAAATGAGCGAAGAGTTGGTACGGTTGAAGATCGACGATATTGACGTTCGTGTCCCGAAGGGCACGAAGGTTGTCGATGCTGCAAAGCAAGCAGGGATCGACATCCCGGTCTTTTGCCATCACCCGAAGATCGAGTCAGTCGGCATGTGCCGGATGTGCCTGGTCGAAATTGGAACCCCGAAGCGTGATCGCAGCACCGGCGAGAAACTACTAGACGAAGGCGGCCAACCGCAGATTGAATTCTGGCCGAAGCTGGAGACCTCCTGCACGACGCCCGTAAGTGAGGGGATGGTTGTGAAGGTCTCGAGCGAAAAAGCAATCGAAGGTCGAAAGCAAATCCTGGAATTTTTGCTAACTTCCCACCCACTCGACTGTCCGATTTGTGATAAGGGTGGAGAGTGTTCCCTGCAAGATTTGGTGATGGAGCACGGCTCCGGAGAGAGTCGCTTCCTGCTTGAAGATAAAAAACACCAGGATAAGCATGTCCAGCTTGGGGATTTGATCGTTCTCGATCGTGAACGCTGCATCCAGTGCGCGCGCTGTATACGTTTTCAGAAGGAAGTTGCAGGCGATCCGGTACTAGCCTTCGCCGAGCGAGGTCGCAACATTGAGATCGTCACATTCTCTGATCCTGGTTTTAACTCCTATTTTTCGGGGAATACAACAGACATCTGCCCGGTCGGCGCGCTCACGACCGTAGATTTTCGCTTCGGTGCACGATCCTGGGAAATGGACGCTACTGCTTCGATCTGCACGCATTGCCCGGTGGGATGTAATTTGATGTTAAACACTCGCCGGGAGGCGAGGGCGAACGGTCGGCAAGTGATTAAGCGTGTGATGCCGCGCCAGAATGAACAAGTTAACGAGATCTGGATATGCGATAAGGGGCGCTTTGCGCACCATTTCGCAACCAGCGAGGAGCGGTTAACTAAACCGCTCGTTCGAATTGACGGAAAACTTATTGAAACGAGCTGGAAAAAAGCGCTTGAGCACGCTGCCGAGGGGTTGAAAGCAGCGGGTGAAGGGGTCGTGGGTCTCGCCAGTGGGCGAGTTTCAAACGAGGATCTATTCAACTTCCACACGCTGTTGAAATCTGTAGGCGGTCGGGCGATTCTCTCCGATTCACAAGCGGGTGGAGAGTTGGTCCAGCAGGTCGGTGTCGGTAAGGGGACGGATTTAGGTGCACTGGGCGCAGGGGATGCCATTCTTGTCATCGCCTCTGATCTGCATGAAGAAGCTCCTATCTGGTGGCAGCGGGTTATGGGTGCGGCAAAACGCGGCGCCACATTGGTCGTCGCCAATGCTCGTAAGACGCGCTTGGACGATTACGCTGGGCATGTAGTGCGGTATCGCTATCAAGAAGCTGCGCGCACAGGTCTGGGTTTGCTTCAAGCAATTACCGGGGCCAAGGATCTATCGAAATTTGCCAGCGATGAACCACTGAAATCAGCGGCAAAGGCACTGACGGAAGCCGAGAACCTGGTGATTTTCTGTGGTGTGGAAGGTTTGACCTACGCTGAATCGAAGTCTCTTTCTGATGTTTGCGCGGCCATACTCGTTGAAACGAAAAATGTGGGGAGAGCACAAAACGGATTGATAGCTGTCTGGCCAAAGAACAATACGCAGGGAGCATGGGATATGGGGTTGCGCCCTGCAGAGGGTGATCTGGAAAAGGCATTCGCTGACGCAAAGGCAGTGTATATCATGGCGGTTGACCCCGTCGGTGATGACCCGAGCCTTGCCGAGAGCCTTGAAGGAGATCGTTTCCTTGTTGTCCAGGAATTGTTCATGACACCGACGGCGGAGCTGGCTGATGTTGTGCTTCCCGCTCAATCATTTGTAGAACGTGAGGGCACGTTTACTTCAGGTGAACGCCGGGTGCAGCGCTTCTACCCAGCTGTGAAGGCTCTTGGCGAGACGAAAGCGGATTGGCGCATCATAACCTCCCTGGCAGCGAGTTTAGGTATTGAACTTGAGGACTCATCGGCTGCAGCCGTATTCCTGCAAATCGCCGAGGAGACCGAGGCCTACGCAGAGATTAATTATCAGAGCCTGGCAGAATTTGAAGAGCAATGGCCGCCTGTTGGAGAAGAGGATTTATATTACGGCGGAACGACTTTCAAGAATCGTCAGGGCCTGGGTGTGCAGGTTGCACCCGCAGCCGAGCAAGATCAATCTCTCAAGATTCAGTGGAGCGCTCCTCCGGAATTCAAGGGCAAGAAAGGGTACCTGCTGGTACCCGTTGTCGAGTTGTATAACCGCGGGGCAACGGTAATGCCCTCGGAGAACCTTCACCCGCGTCTTGCCTCGCCTGTACTGTGGATGAGCCTGAAGGATGCTAAAAGCATCGGGGTTATCCAGGGCGCCCAGGTTGAATTGCTATTAGACGGACGTACAGAAGAACTGCAGGCAATTGCTGAAGAAGGGATTCCAGAAGGCGTAGTATTACTCGGTCGTGGGCTTGGCGTCCCGATTGCTGAGCCGCAATACGTTGAAGTGAGACTTAAGGCTTAACGAGGAAACCTATGAGCCTGGCGTTATTAATTGAGTGGTCGCTTAAATCTGTAGTGATCATCTTGGTCATTCTGGGTGGATTCGCCTATCTCACGCTCTTCGAACGGCGCGTATTGGCGAGGATGCAGACGCGAATTGGTCCCAACCGGGCCGGTCCCTGGGGTCTTCTTCAGCCGGTGGCGGACGGTGTAAAACTGATTTTCAACGAGGAGCTGATCCCGGCGCAGGCGGATAAAGTGCTGTTCCTGTTAGCTCCCGTGATTACTGTGGTTCCCGCATTGATCCTCCTTGCAGTGATACCGTTCGGACCAGAAGTCACGCTCTTCGGGCGGAGTTACTACCTGGGATTGGCTTCAAATGTCAACGTGGGTGTGCTATATATTCTCGCCGTCTCCTCAATCGCCGTTTACGGCATCGTGATCGCGGGATGGGCTTCGGGAAATAAGTACGCATTGTTGGGAGGTGTGCGTTCAACAGCGCAGATGGTGAGCTACGAGTTGGCGCTCGCCTTAGCCTTTGTCGGTCCCATCATGTTGGCGGGTTCAATGAGCGTTGATGCGATCATCGAAGGGCAGAGGCATTTATGGTATGTCATACTCCAACCCCTCGGTTTTTTGATATTTTTAATCGCAGCTGTCGCTGAGATCAATCGGGCGCCTTTTGATATGCCCGAAGCCGAGCAGGAACTCGTGGCAGGTTATCACGCCGAATATTCAGGCATGAAATTCGCGCTCTTTTTCATGGCTGAGTACGGCAAGATGATCGCCGTGAGCTTTATCGCCGCGACGATGTTCCTCGGCGGCTATCTCGGGCCATTTATCGATCGGTGGCCTTTGCTGGGACCTATTTATCTCTTTATAAAAGTCGTCGCCTTGCTCTTCTTTATAGTTTGGTTACGGGCAACTTTTCCGCGTTTTCGTTATGACCAATTGATGGCGTTTGGTTGGAAGATTCTGCTGCCCTTGGGTCTGTTGAATGTGGTGGTTACCGGTGTGATCATTGTGCTGGTGGGAGGCTAGCGAATGAGTTTGATGGGAATCTTGCGCGGCTTGTGGGCGGCACTTCTCAGTATGTTCGAGTTGCTGCGCGGTCTGTGGACAACTTTCCGCAGCATGTTTGAGACGCCTGTCACCTACCAATATCCTGAAGTGAAGAGACCAGTCCGCGAGCGTTTTAAGGGTCGGCATGTGCTGAAACGTTATGATAATGGATTGGAGAGGTGCATTGGCTGCGCACTTTGTGCGGCGGCTTGTCCGGCGGATGCCATCTTCGTGGAAGCGGCTGAGAACACCGATGAAGAACGTTATTCTCCCGGAGAACGCTACGCCAGCACGTATCAAATCAATCTAATGCGCTGTATATTCTGTGGATACTGCGAGGATGCATGCCCAACGGAAGCCATCGTGTTGGAGCACCAATATGAGCTCTCATTCACAAGCCGGCGGGATGCGATTTATACCAAAGAACTGCTGATCGTCCCTGTTCCCGAAGGTGGGAAACCGACGCCGCAGAACGTACCTGTCGGGATGTTCAACCGAGCGATCCCAGAAATGAAGGACCCGGCGTGAGAACCTTGCTTATGGATGCTAATAATGACGATTGATCTGGTTCTGTTCTTTGGATTGGCGCTGATCGCGGTAGTGGCTGCCATTGCCATGATCGCGAGTCGCAACGCGGTCTATTCAGCGTTGTTCCTGGTTTTCAATTTCCTCACCGTTGCCACGCTCTATCTACTCCTGAACGCAGCTTTTATCGCCGTTGTGCAGGTCACGGTCTACGCTGGAGCGATTATGGTGCTTTTCCTCTTCGTCATCATGCTGCTGGGGACAGAGAGAGAAAGTATCGGTGGGAGAATCCGCTGGCAGATGCCATTGTCGATCGTCTTGGGTCTCGCCCTTGCCGGTGAACTGGCGTATGTATTGTTGCGAAATGACATTGTGCAGGGACCTTTGGCTGATCTGACGGTCGAGTTCGGCAGTCCGGCATCCATCGGCCGGGTATTATTCAATGAATATCTCGTCCCCTTTGAGGTGACTTCGATCCTCTTGCTCGTCGCAATGATTGGGGCAATTGTGATAACACGTAAGCAGAGGGAGGAAGGCAAATGAACATTCCCCCAGCCTATGTGCTCACGCTCTCAGGGATTCTCTTTGCCCTCGGTGTAATTGGGGTGCTAATCCGTCGGAATGCAATTGTTATTTTCATGTCGATCGAGTTAATGCTCAACTCGGCGAATCTCGCGTTCATCGCTTTTGCTCGTGCGTTAGCGCCGGCGCAGGAAGCGTTGAGAGGACATGTGTTTGTGTTCTTCGTGATCGCCGTAGCAGCCTCAGAGGTCGCTGTGGGCTTGGCGTTGATCGTGGCGATCTTCCGTAGCAAAGAAAGTATCGACGTTGATGAGGTGAGCAGTTTGCGAGGTTAGCCTCGCCTGCGGAGGGATTGGATGGTTCTTCTTGAAGTGGTGCAGGGTGGAGGGCTTTTCGCCTACGCACCCTTGATCATCGCCCTGCCAATCTTGGGCTTGATC
>DAOWMX010000045.1 GCA_030642885.1 Anaerolineales bacterium
CATTTTGTGAGCACTGTCACAAACGGCATGCGCTCTACGTTTCAGGGATAGAAGCTGCACACAATCCGCGGTCTTTGAAATGACTACCGTATGAATATCGAAAAGCCTTTGAAGGAGGCATCCCATGCGTCGCAATCTCA
The DNA here is from genome assembly GCA_030642885.1 of Anaerolineales bacterium. GTDB lineage: Bacteria > Chloroflexota > Anaerolineae > Anaerolineales > E44-bin32 > E44-bin32. Next base: position 141 of record DAOWMX010000045.1, read on the forward strand.
TGCTAACTCTCGCTCTTCTGCTTACGGCTCTTGCCCTGGGGGCATGTGGGGGTGGAACGCCGCCTGCTTACTGCGACCCTGCAACTCTCGTCGCACCGCAATTGATCGAACCAAACGACGGGGGAATCTTCGTGCTTTACACCTCTCACCTTTTCTGGACCTATCCGGATGCCACCTGCGAGCCGGAAGGTTACAGGGCCGAAGTCAACACCGCCAGCGACTTCAGCGGGACGAATTACGGCGCGACCACGACCATGCCAAATTCATTTGGCTGGCCGATTCCCTTGAATCCCAACACAACCTACTTCTGGCGCGTGCGGGCTACGGTTGGCGCGACCGAGGGCCCCTGGTCCGCTATTTGGTCCTTCAACGCTCAACCTACCTGTGAGCTTTCAACGCTCATCGCTCCTACCCCGCTCTGGCCATCAGAAGGGTACGAATTCATGCTGGACGCCCCCGCATACCAATGGACCTACGCGGACAGCGCCTGCGTTCCAGCAGGCTACCACGTGCAGGCGTCCAGCGATCTCGCGTTCACAACCATCGGGCTGGACATGAGGGATGAAAATCCCGAGATGCTCTGGACACCCCCACCAGGCACATCCCTGGGGAACTGCTTAACCTGGTACTGGCGTGTTGCCGCCATCGACGGAGGCGCGGATGGCCCCTGGTCCGACCCGGTGAGTTTCGGCATCAACGTTGGTGGGGCATGCCCTGTTGTTCCTTGCGCTCTCGAGGATTTAGTGGCACCCTTTCCAGTGGCGCCAGCCCATTACAGCATCGTAAACACACTCACCCCGTCGCTGCAGTGGAATTACCCCGGCAGCTGCGAGCCAGGAAGCTACGCCATCCGCCTCTCCGACGTTTTTGACATGTCCGACACCAGCCTTTTCGGCGGCACCGGCACGCCGGGGACATCCTGGGGACCCGGTGTGCCCCTCGAACCCGCTACCCAGTATTGGTGGCAGGTAGCCGGTTGGATCGGCATATCGACCGGACCCTACAGCCCCAAACTAACCTTTTTCACAGGTCCCGAATGTGCTTCGATCAGTGAGACTGGCGCGCCGGATTTACTCTCGCCAGAGGATGGGGCAACCGTTACCGAGAATCCCGCCTGGCTGCATTACAGCCATAGTTCCTCGGGATGCCTGCCCGACGGCTACTTCGCCGACCTGCAGACTGTCTCCGACTTCAGTGGAACCAATGAGTTGGGGGAATTCCATATCCCGGGCACAAACATCATCACCGAAGCCCTCAGCGACTGCACGACGTACTACTGGCGCATGGCTGCAATACAGGACAGCACGCACGGTCCTCTATCCGAAATACGCTCCTTCACAACGAATTTCGATGGGACCTGCCCGCTGTCTCCTTTTCAGCCGTTCGCAAAAGCCATTGAGGATCTCATCTGCCGCTTCGGACCTCGACCGCAGTCTGAAATTCGTGGTTACTTCCTAATCGGGGAGGAATCACCCATCCACGCGCAGGATCTGCGGCATGAATGGTGGGTGATTGAAAACCCCGACAACCCTGTCGAACTCTGTTGGGTGCTGCAGAAAGGGGTGGAACCGCAAGGCGACATCAGCGGTGTGCCGATGTGGAACGCTCCGGAGGAGGATGAGCCTGCGCCACAATGCCATCGCGATTTGAACCAGGAAGATTGCATTGCTGCCGGCGGTAAATGGAAAACATCCGCTGCGGCAGCTGGGCAGGACTACTGTGAGTGTCCCTGATAAAAGACTCTAAATAATTACCGAGGGCTTCCCAACTGGGAGGCCCTCGACATTCCCATGTTGCAGGCGAGTTGCTTTAATTAAGAATGAAAGCTCTGTCAGCAAAGGACGGATTTTAGCGAGAAGTGAACGTTGATTGTGGCGACGTATGCGTGGCCTGGGCCGATCCAGATGTCGCCCCCCAACCTCCCGCAGGTTTGAAACCTGCGGGAGGTTTAATCTCACACCTCAAGGCGCATCCCGCGACCGGAAGCCAAGCTTCCCGAATCCAAAAAAAACAACCCATCACTAGCATGGGCAGAATCTTAGGATTGGCCGATCTTAAAAAAACAAGAAAGTTTGGATCCGTCAAGGAAGGTCGCATTGGCGCCGTACCCTTGTGAGACTATCGACCGCTCACCCGCCCCCAACACCCCGGCTACAAAGCCTGATTACAAAAACCGGATCAACAGCCACACCATGGCGAGAGCGACGGTGATGAGCAGCGCCGGGAATCCCTTCTTGATGAAGTACGAATAGGAACACACGCTTCGAAAATCCGCTGAAACTTGAGAGATCAACCCAATAACCACACCGAACATACCATACCATGGAGGGTCGATGACCATGCTGCTACCTCAAATTTCAGGGATTGTCAGACTACAGATATACCCACGACCTCGATCTTCTCCCCCTGTATCCTTAATTGTCAGGTAGTTGGGAATTCCCGCAGCATTTCCACGGTACAATCGTCAGTGTAGGCAGTTATTGAAACCAGTTTCCATGTGGATCGGAAGCTTAACGCTCAGGTGCACGAATGGGAATAATTAGGAGATGTGGAGATGACGATGTGTACTAGAAAAAACCGCACACAATCTTCATTACGAAACATCATTGGGATATCTGTTATAGGGCTTATGGTCTTATCCGCGTGTTCACTCACGCCCACTGAGGTGAGGACGCAGGAAACCGGGTCAAACATCCAGGATCCGTCCCAAGCAGCGGCAACGCTTCCCCCAATATGGACGCCAACCAACACACAACCACCTGTCCCAACCCCGACAGAAACGCTCCCACCAACACTGGAGACCGCACAGCCGCTCGATCTTGGCGCTCTTGTTCCTGTGGAAATTGTGACCCCTATGCCCCATAGCGGCGATTTCACCGGATGGCAGCGGGTAGAGACGAAACTCGCCGCCTTCTGGCTCCCTGGGAGCTATGAAGTTGTCGACTTGGGAGGTGGCTTCGGAGAACTCTTTGGCGACTTTTTCGAGGATTTCGCCGTGGGTATGGGCGAATTAGTTGGAGAGTTAGGCAGTGAGTTAAGCGGTGACGGAACGACCCCCGAACCACTCAATCTGGAGGATCTGAATGGCGCTTTCGAATTCGATTTCATCATTGCCACCGATGAAGACCTCTTAACAAGCGCATTCTTGATCAGCCAGCCGCGCGAGCCAGGAACCAACTTGGATGTACAGCTGCACGATGCAATAAACGGAATCGAGGGCGAATATACACTGCTCTCACTACAAGCGATCGAGGGGGCCAATTATGAAATGGGACGAGCAATACTCGAAGTGCACGATCCAGAGCTGCAGATGATGGGCAACGTGCTGATGTACGTCATCCTTGGGAATGACAACGTCTGGACGCTTAGCTATCAGACCCCTTCGGTAAAATTCGATCAACTTATGCCGACCTTCGAGAAAAGTGCTGGTAGCTTCGAGATCAAACCGTAAAATCAGCCCCTTCCAAAACACCTTTTAGCTGCCAAGAACAGCGAAATACAATCCTATGGAAAATCCTTCCAGTGGGCCCGATCATAGTTTGGTTGAACGATCCAGAGTCTCTCTACAATACTGCTCCATAATGTGAGGTTAGGAAGCTCTCCTTACGATCGCAGGCGCACGTGTCGGGGGGTGATTTGGTCCTCGACTAGATATCTTACGCGTATAGACGCAGCATGCTGCGTTTTTACAACCAAATATGATGCGTACCTTCATCGAAGCCTCCCGCGGTTTTTTTCTGTCCTGCGAGAGGGTAGATGAGCGCGGTGGTTCATTAGCGAATTTGTAGAGACGCTCTGGTCTCTACGATTGAATTAGGTAAGTAACGGGCCGACCCATGTGTCGGCCTATACGATTAATTAATGTCGTGGAGCCGGGTAACGTCAATCCACTTGGTCGCACTCATAATTTTGATGAGAACCGAAAATATTAATGAGAAATGTTAGGTTTGACACTCAGGAGGATTGCACGCACGATCGACCGGTTTGAATACTCACCAGATTCATCATCAAAGCCAGCGCAGGTGATGAGCGTCACCCAATCGTAATCCTCGTGCTTAAGCGCTGAGCTATCATCCGGGTGGGTTAGAAAAACCTCACGTACATTGTAGATGTAATCAAGTCCTGCAGTTCGGATAACGACTTCATCCCCCCACCTTAGTTGCGATAATCTCGCGAAGGGTCCAGGCAGTCCATTAGGAAGCACATTATGAGCCGATAGAGCAGTATTGCCCGCCCAAGTGGGGAATGCCGTTCCGTCCAAATAGCCGACCTGGTTCCAAAGCCATGTTACGTCCCAACCACGCTCTGACATCGGCACTCCTACGATCGAGGTTTCAACCCCTAAACGTGGTATGAGTAAATCAAGCGCTCCATATGCCTTATATTGCAGCATCAACGGTTGTCTTGATATTGAAGTCACTTGATCGGGAGCGAAACCTGTAGGAGGGAGTGTCGGATCCTCAACCGAACATTCCACCTGGATTGATGTTGGGTCATCATCCCATGTGAAACTATCCGTATCCTGGTCAATTCCATCATCGATAGTGGGATCGTCGCTCAATTCGTCGACCGAGTTGAGACCGTCCCCGTTGGGATCCATCCAGACTCGCGCCTGGTTTGAGATTGTGCGGCAATTCGCGCCGGAGGCCAACCTCACCTGATAGGAAAGCGTAACCACCCCACCAGCCGGGATCGCCCCATTCCATTCCATTCGATCCAGACCGCTGTTGTACGTCAACACCCCTGAGGAAGCGTTCTCGGAGCCCAACACCAATGATGTGTAGGCCGGAAGATAGTCGGAGAGCTCAGGGGCTGCGTTATCCGCCTGCGCGTAATCGTTCTGCTGGTTGGTTATTTGGAGTGAGTACGTCAGCGTATCGCCGGGCTGGACCAGACCACCATTGTCATCTACTACAGCCATTGTTGCTGTGGAAAAGATTAAGTTACCGAAACCTCCAGAGGTGTATGCAAACCACGTTGCGTACTCCGGGATGCCGGTTCGCTCCGTGTCGTTCACCTGGTCCTCGTCCATATGCACGCGGATTCGAGTCGTCTCGATTCCCGTCAGACACAAACGGACCCAAGCACCATTCCCTCCGTTCATGCTGTTGTGCTGGCTCACGACATTTGGCGCCGCTGCAAATGTAAAGCTGCCGATACCATAACAGCCATCGTCGTGCCGATCGACCATACGGCTCGCGGTTCGGTCTACATCGTAGAAGTTACCTGCATTGCTCCCCGCTCCGCGCTCGACAGCTGCCCAGGCGATAGCTTCAGCTCCATGCGAGGAAGTAACCTCTGCTCCCTCCAGCGCGATCCGGAAGCCAGTGGTGGATGGCGGCGATCCTCTTCCACCGCTGGTACCCCAAACCGAGGTCGATATCCAATCGGAATCAATCGAGGTCATCACTTGGTGGAAAACAGCCGGCGCACTTGGGTAGGTATGCACATAGGGCATCAGATCGGAATTGTTGGCGCCACCAATCCCAGATCGGACAGTACTGGTGCTGTGGAGAGCAGCTTCCAATTCCGTGCCGTCACGGAAAGTCCATGCTCCCTCTTCGATAACCCAATACTGCACCGTCTCATTCAGCCAGCCGCCTGCAGGTGGGCAGACGACACCCCCCGCGGCTCCACCCGCATTCTCGCAAGGACTCTGGATGCCAATCTGAAAGGACCCCGCGCTGACATTCCGAATACGCACGCTGAGCGATAGATCGTTAGCATGCGTAACCGGACCGGCGATGACGACTGGGTTAACATAGGACTTCTGAAAGGCGACGGTCGCCCATACGCCATTATCGACCGTATTCGAAAGCGTTACCTCTCCGACCTCAAAAAAGCCCCCTGATTCAGCCTGTTGGGGAAAACCAATAAGAATTAGCGTTGCCAGGACTAAAAAGAAGGTTGATGCGACTCGATAGAGCCGATATCTAAACAACATCGGCAAATACACATAAATGCTTCGAAAAGGCCAACTTATTTGGTCCAAGAATCGATACAGTCCGGATAAAAAAGAAATATGGACCAGTTCCCCCATTTATATAACCCGCTTGTCCTCTGATGGTGAGAGAATAATCCCCTTGGACCACCAGAAAGCGAGTTCCTGTGTGAGAAACTGCTCCTGAATAGATACGCAAAGTATAGTACAGAGCAGGCAATCGCAACAGGAGGATGTCAAGTATTATCCGCATTTTGTGGGGGCAGGAAGCCCTGCTTCCGGTCAATACAACCTCCAGAGGAACGTGGGTACACCACACTCCTTACCACCTCTTTGTAGAGACGCAGCATGCTGCGTCTCTACACCTCCCTATGGTTTTGAACATATGGGAGGTTGAGAGATAACCGGTTGCTTCAAGGCAGCGGACAGACGCACGGGTCGGCCTCTACGATTTGTGTATATGACGAAACTGAGCAGCAATAAACCGCATGGTCGAACACATAATTTGGACGAGAACCTGCTTTTCTTCTTGATGGGTGATATCATGAGATCAAAGTGCCAGAAGTTCTCCAGAAAGTACCCGTCACCCGATCTGGAGAGAGGAGCGCTCGATGAAAACCCGCCATGGTTTTATCCCACTACTCGTGTTCCTGCTTCTCACATCAGCCTGCGGGACACCCGAGACCACCCCCCCAGCAGATACGCCTACCTCGCCAACAGTAGAAATCACGGTCACTGAAAGCGTACAAAACAGCACGCCTTCCCCTACGCCCCCCGAGCCTACTCGTTACCCGTCAACAGCGCCAGTTCCAGAAAATGTGACTCCTATCCCACCACTCACGGCTGGTGAACCGGTGGCGATCACATCCATCCATATGCTCACAGAGCTTGGTGGATGGGCTATCGGCGGCGATCAAGACCCGGGCGATCATATCTTGCGCACCTTGGATGGCGGCGAGACCTGGGCGGATGTCACTCCGCCTGAACCTATCGAGTCTGCTGTACCGGCGCGCAAAGCTGCTGTGGGATCTTTCCTAAGTCTCGATCAAGCCTGGGTTCTGTTTTATCCGGACAAGTTTTACGGCGGCTTAACCCCCGCGAGCATTTGGTGGACCGATGATGGGGGAACAAGCTGGACACGAGGTGCGCTCGATAAACGATTGGAGATCAATGAAGACCCTCCAAGCGTGTTATTTGTCGACAATCAAACGGGTTGGATCTTCGTTGAGAGCGTCGTGGGAATGGGGCATCATTTATTTTACTTACTGCGGTCGGAGGACGGCGGCAATTCCTGGGAAGTCCAGGCAGAACCCCCGGATAGTGTGACGACATGCCACCGCACAGCAATCACCTTTCTCGATTCCCAACATGGCTGGATGACCAGCCAATGCCCATTCGAACTTGCTGGCGGCGTCTTCCTCGAGACGACGAACAACGGAGGAGACACATGGGAACGGCGCACCCTCCCCCCTCCAACGGGCAACCCTAATCATTTTGAGCAATCCAGCCTATGCAGAACACGATCCCCCAATCTCTTCGGACAAGGTCAAGGGACCTTGATCGTGACTTGCCACTCAAAAAGTGGAGACACTTCAGACCTCGTATACTCAACATGGGATGACGGTTCGACATGGCAGACGAGCACCTTCCCCGGCGGCGAGCTTTCGATGGAAGTGGGTGGCTTCGGCTGGGCCTTCGGATTGGAGATTTCGAATACACTGGATTTTGGTCTGACCTGGGAGCGAGTGAAGATCGTGAGCTGGGAGGGTCAATTCAGCTTCATCGATCATGATCGGGGGTGGGCGGTCGCACGCGCTGACGAAGAAATTGCGCTCGTCCAGACCATCGACGGTGGAAAGACCTGGCAAGAGCTTGATCCGGTAGTCGGGCCCTCTATGACCATCTCCCAAGCAGAAGCATGTTTGCTTTCGGCTTCAAGTTCCATAACCGCTTATACCCGCCCTAGTCTGCAAGCAGAGCCATTCGGCGATCTGCCAGTTGGAATGTCACTCTATGCAACCGCTCGCACTGCTGATGGATGGATCGGATTCGATCCGGGGTACGCCCAGGCGGCGAACATCGGCGTTTTCCACCACCGCTGGGTTCAAGAGGGACCATCCATCGATCTCGAAGGTGATTGTGATTCTCTTCCCATCGTCGTCGGCCCTCCCCCGGGAATATGTTTCAATATGTTTATGATCGACGCGCCGCTCCTTGCGCAACCGCTGCTCGACGCCGATGTGCTCCACTTGATCACGTCGGCGGATTACGCAATGGTGATTGGAAAATCGGCGGATGGTTGGTTGAAGATCGATCTGAGCGTAGGAAACATTGGACAGAATATCGAAGGTTGGGTCGAGGGGATGAATGCCAATCTCAACGGGCCTTGCGCCGACCTACCCATAGTTGAACCATGATCGAACCTGGATAAGCGTTTTCTCACGACCAGGCCATTTCCTACCGACAGAACATCAGATTTTCAAAACTGAAGCGATCCTCATTGTGCAAACATCTCGAATAAAAGAGGGTTTATCCTAGACCAATCGGGGGCTAAAACCTGCGCACCTTCCGCAGTCGTAAAGCCCTGGACCATCTCTCGGGAGATGATTCGGGCGTCGATTCCGCCAGACCCGCTGCGTAACACTGCTACCAACAACCGGGGCCAGACCCATGCAGCCAAATCCGTATCAACATGGTGGATAAGTGAAATAAAAGCTCCCGGCAGAAGAGGCCAACCACGCGGATCGGAAATTTTACGTAATAAAGCCTTGATGAATATCTGGCCATGCGCCATACGGAAGAAGTCATCGCTTCCTTCCCTGTCACGTACGAAAGCTAACGCTGACTCCCCGTCCAACACATGGATCCCGGGAGGCAGACCGCCAGTTGGTGTTTCTAACTCGATAGGAACACCTCCCAGCGCATCGACAACAGAAATTAATCCTTCGAAATTGAACCTCACATAAGCGTCCACATCCACCCCAAAGTTCTCGTGGACGGTTCTCACCGCCGCTGCAGGACCTGAGCCTGCATTCTCTGCTTCTGCAAAGAAATGCGCGGTGTTGATGCGGTTTTCACCATTTCCTGGGATGCTCACCCAGAGATCCCGCGGGATCGAAAGCATGCCAACATAAGGTTGTGGAGGCACGACCGTGGTGAGAATCATCGTATCGCTCCGCCCTAGATTGGTGCCAGCTGGCGAACGGTCAATCCCGAGCAGCAATATATTCGTCCGCATGGGTACAAACAAGTAGATCGCGGTGACGAATCCAAGAAGAATCCCAAGAAAGACCGCTCTTCGCCTCCAGGGTTTGCGAGGCTCGGCTGAAAGAACCACTGTGTGTGGCTTCGTTAGTCCTTCTGTCCGAGTCGATCTCACCCGCACAGGTTGGGTGTCTTCCATATCAAATGGACCATTCATAGGCGCAGATTCTACCACCCATTTTTTTGGATGACGGGAGAGCCACACCTTGTGTTTTTTTCTGCACTAGACCAATGATAGAACTAGAAGGTGATTGCTTAATCTATGTTATGAACCGTAATATTATGAAGAACCTGCGAAAGAGACATGCCATGGCTAAATCCTTACTCTTATTTATCCTTCTATTGTTCGTCGCCACGTGGCTTGTTGCCAGACCAGCCGTGTTTATCATCCCGCCAATGTACGAGTATCCAACAGGGGCAACGCTGCTTTATTATGATCGGGCAAGCGGAGCCCCTTTCTTTTCGTCAACCGAGTCTTATTGCCTGTACTCGACGGGTGATGTGACCACGCGCTGTCGCAACGCGGCACTCAATTCGATCAATCCCTTGCTTAGAAACCTTCTCACAACTTTACCGTATTCAGAATGGGCATATCTGCGAAGCACAAACGGGGTGATGTACAACCCGTAAGCGGATCGAGCTGAAATATCCATAAAAATTACCTGGTTCCCCAACGAAGGTACCCTATGGTTAACCTCGATTCCCAGAGGAGCCGACTTTCACTCACAAATAAACCATGGATAATGGCGACAGTTCCCCATCTTTGAAGCTGCTTCTGAAAATCTTCATCATCACAATTTTCAGCCTTCTTGCATTAACTCAATTGTCAGGAATGCTCGTTGCTAGACGCGGCGGGATCGCTGGATCGTTCGGAATCCGCGCTATGACTCACGATTGCATTGGACTGCGCATTAGTAAAGAGACGGCGATTGAATTGTTCCCTGAAGGTGAAATCGAATTTCAAATTCCATTATTCCATTTCCGCTACTCTGTATCATCTGAGTTTGCTGATTCGGACCGGGTGGTTTGCATCGGGCAGGATATCTGGTTCGGGGAATAGCTGGAATCCAGGGAGCACAATCTGACATCGCCGGGAATCGAAGCTGCGTGAGGCCTCACGTGAATTAGCGCCATCCATCTTGCATGACCGCAGGGTGCTTTGTGATTCTCTATATAGCCGTCACTACCTGTTCTTGTTATCCAGGTTCTCCTTCAAATTGTATGGTGACCTGGCGGATTTGCGCTGCGTTGTCCCGCCTGAAGCTGAACTTCTGGTCCCTCCTGGTGATGACGGAGGAAGTCGTTCTTATCCATCCATAATTTCCAGCATAACCAATCCCCAAGTTCAAGTTAAAACATCAAGGCGCAGGCTACACCTCCGACCGGAAGCAGAGCTTCCGCACTCCACATACAATCAACAACCCCTCACCAGCGTGGGAAGAACCACAATGTACATCTCATAAGCGCTGCTGGGTATTCCTTAGAGACGTCCCTTTGAAACGTAAAGCCAGATCGATCGTTGTCAGGGGGTGTGGGGGCAGACTACTGCACCCACGTCCCCCTTGGGGG
>DAOWMX010000196.1 GCA_030642885.1 Anaerolineales bacterium
GGTGCAACCCTGCTCCCCCTGAGCGTTTGTCCGTTCGGGGATTTCCGACCCACGCTGCAAGCCGCGGCTTTAACGGTGCTGGGTGGTCCAATATTCCCTTCGGGTGAGTGGGATGAACTGGCTCTCTGGCTAGGGGCGGAGGTCGCTAGAGACGACACTGTGATAAATGATACGGGGCAGCGCAGAGAGAGCTCTCATCGGCACGAGGCTGCTGGAGATCAGGGGGGTGTGCGCCCTGATGATTTCCGTCAATTAGGGATTTATCTAATGAGCGGCCAGAAGTCCAGGGGGATGTTGCGCGCGGCACAATTCCACAGCCGCCCCGGGCACAGTGACCAACTCCACTTCGATTTGTGGTGGGAAGGGATTAACCTGGCACGCGATCCCGGGACGTATCTTTACAACGCCGATCATCCCTGGAACAATGCATTTGCGGGCGCCTGGTGTCACAACACAGCCCTGATCGATGGGTGTGATCCGATGCTGCGCGCGGGTCGATTCCTTTGGTTGAGATGGAGTGACGCCAGAATTCTTGGGCGTTGGCGTTCAAAAGACGGATGCCTGGAGATCCTTTCAGCGATGCATCAATACCGGAGTCGCGAACAAGCGGTTCACCAACGGACGATTTTACGCGTTGAAGATCGATTGTGGATGGTGATTGATGATATTCTGGGGGTCGGGGAGGCGGGCGTGCGGATTGGTTGGAACCTCCCGGACATCCCCTTTGATATGGATGAGCGCACGCTTTCTGTGGATTTACAGGGTTTGAGGGTGAGCATTCAATCGGAGGGTATCCAGGATAAAACCGCGCTTTACCGGGCAGGAGAATTAATGGCCGGGGAAGAGCTTGTGCCGGATTCGAGACCTTATGGCTGGTATTCTCCGACTTATGCTCTGAAGCAGCCGGCGCTGCTCTGGTTGAGAAGCGCCCATGCTCAGCTGCCAATGCGCGGGGTTACAAAATGGGTGCTTGATAAGACAGTCATGGAGGACATCAACATCGACTGGCTGGATCCAGAAATGGGGCAGCCGGCGCTTTCCCGTGTTGAATATCGGGGAATGAGAGTGGAAACGTAGCGTGCACATCCTGTTGATCCATCAAGCCTTTGCCGCAATTAACGAGCCGGGCGGTACCCGCCATCATGAGTTCGCCCGCCAGCTTGCACGCCGCGGTCACCGCGTGACAATCATCGCCAGCCAGGTGAGCTACCTAACGGGGCAAACTGTGGCTGATGGGGGTTGGCTTGAACGTGAGGTGGACGATGCCGGTGTGGAGATCCTTCGCTGCCGGAGTTATTCCGGATGGCATCGCTCCTTTCTGCACCGTATGCTGAGCTTCCTCAGTTTCATGGTGGTCTCATTCTGGACAGGATTGCGCGTGGCGGATGTCGATCTGGTGTGGGGCACGACCCCGCCGATTTTCCAGGCTGTGACCGCCCGATGGATTGCGGGGTTGAAACGCAAGCCTTTTCTTCTCGAAGTTCGCGATCTCTGGCCTTCCTTCGCCGTTGCCGTTGGCGTGTTGACAAATCCGCTTCTAATTCGGCTCTCCGAGTGGCTGGAGCGAGGGCTGTATCGTCGTGCGGATCGAGTTGTCGTCAATTCTCCAGGGTTTATCGAGCATGTGCGCTCACGGGGCGCTCAGCAGGTGGATGTGGTCCCGAATGGTGTTGATCTGGCCATGTTTGAACGAAAAGCGAAAGATCAAACCTTGAGGAGCGAATTGGGACTACCGGGTGGCTTTCTCGTCATCTACGCGGGAGCTCATGGGATGTCGAACGACCTGGAAACGGCTCTGAAAGCCGCGGAGCTCCTGCAGAACGAAGAAGACATTCATTTTGTATTCCTCGGCGATGGCAAAGAGAAGGCCAAATTGATGACGCTTGCGGAGAGTATGAAGCTGGGTAACCTTCACTTCCTTCCGTCCATACCCAAAGACCAGATTGCATCGACGCTTATTCAGGCGGATGCGGGACTGGCAATTCTTCTTGCGGTAGATGCGTATAAAACAACGTATCCCAACAAAGTGTTCGACTATATGGCCGCAGGCCTTCCTATTATCCTGGCCATTGACGGGGTTATCCGCCATGTGGTTGAGGAAGCTGGTGCCGGGCTGTTCGTGCAGCCTGGAGACCCTGAGGCTATCGCCGAAGTGGTGAGGCGGCTTGCGGCAGACCCTGTCTTCGCAGACAAACTGGGACAGGCCGGCAGGCGCTGTGTAGAAGGTGATTTTAATCGCCAGCACCTCGCCGCGAAGATGGCAGGTATCATGGAAACGATAGTCGCAAATGGGAACGGACGCTCCTCAGATGGTGCGGCCGCGGAAATCGGGTCAGGAGGGGTGGATGACGGCTAAACTCCTTCCCCCCGGCGTTCCGCTGAGCAAGCGATTTTTTGATTTGATTCTGACACTTCCTGGTCTCGTTCTAATCAGCCCTCTGTTGGGGCTTATTGGATTGCTTGTGCGCATTTTTCTGGGATCACCGGTGCTTTTTCGTCAGATGCGGCCAGGCAAAGCCGGCGAGCCTTTTTATGTTTATAAATTCCGCACGATGACAGATAGGCGGGGTTCCGGCAAACACTTGCTGTCTGACGCAGAACGGATGACGAGTCTGGGTAGATTTCTGCGCAGTCTCAGCCTCGATGAACTCCCCGAGTTGTTCAATGTGCTGCGCGGGGAGATGAGTCTGGTTGGTCCGCGGCCGTTGTTGATGCAGTATCTCGAGCGATACTCTATGGAGCAAGCGCGCCGCCATGAGGTTCTACCGGGGATCAGCGGGTGGGCGCAGGTCAATGGCCGCAACGCAATCACCTGGGAGGATAAGTTCCGCTATGATGTCTGGTATGTCGATAACTGGTCCCTGTGGCTGGATATTAAAATCCTGCTGACCACGGCCTGGAAGGTGGTCACGCGTGAGGGGATTAGCCAACTCGGGCACACAACGGCCGAGGAGTTCATGGGCAGCGATAAACAGGACCTATCGCGCTAGTTATGTCAAGAAAAAGGCGCACTTTGTGCCCTTTCACTCCTTGCGAAAAAAACAAATCACGGGTACGATGATGCAAGAATATTGGTTAAAAAACAGAGTTGAGGAGGAACAAAATGAAGGAATCTTTGGAATTCTACGATGTGAAGTCGAAGACGAAGTTCTCGGCAACAGAATGGCGGATTGAAACCAAAGTCTCAGACGATGGCAGGACCCGCTACTTTGCTGTGACGAAGGCCCCAGCAGGCACGCATGAAGCCTGGCGAATCGTGGGCAAAGACTTCGCCCTTAAAAATATGTAAAGTTCTGTTCCTGAATATGGGGTTAGGTAGCTCTGTTGACGTACTGCAGCAGAGCTTACTATTTCCATAATTCGAGATGGAGTCACGAGCCGCCTTTACAAAGGGCGGCTCGTGTTTCGTCTGCAGGCAGTGGTATCATTGCGGCGAAATACTGGTACCGTTAGTTGCCGGAGGTCCGAGCGCACGATGAGTCGCCCAGATAATGCCGCGTTCTATCGTCGAATGCTGCGAATACGACGTTTTGAAGAAACCGTACTCGACCTCTTCCCGCGCGGGTTGTTCTATGGCACCACGCATACATACATAGGACAAGAGGCGAACGCGGTTGGAGTGCTCGCCTGGTTGCGCGAAGGCGATATCGTGGTCAGCAATCATCGCTGTCATGGGCATTTTCTTGCCTATGGCGGTTCGATGCACGCTTTAGCAGCGGAACTGATGGGGCGCAGCACAGGGGTTTGCGGCGGGCGTGCTGGAAGTCAGCACATACAATGGCGTGATTTCTATGCCAATGGGATCCTGGGTGGCACGGTTCCCATGGCGGTAGGGATGGCTGCCACGGAAAAACTCAAGGGGGCAGACAGGATGGTTTTCTCCTTCATGGGGGATGGAACGCTGGGTGAGGGTGTCGTTTATGAGAGCCTGAATATTGCCGCGCTCGGGGGGTTCCCAATTCTCTTCGTTGTTGAAAACAACCGTTATGCTCAAAGCACACCCACTCGATTGAACCTGGCGGGTGAGATCCCCGATCGCTTCAAAGCTTTCGGCATTCCGGTTGAATCGATTGATTCGACGGATGTGGTTGAGATCCACGAAGCCATTGAGCCCATGATCAAGTATGTACGTGAGAATAAGGGTCCTGCGGCATTGGTGGTGCACACGTACCGTTTTGCACCCCACTCCAAAGGCGACGACAGTCGAGATCCAGAGGAGATCGCCCGTTATCGGACAAAGGACCCACTTCCAATCCAGGCTGAACGGTTGGAAGAAGCGAAGCAAAGAGAAATTCAGGAATCGGTCGAGATGGAGGTCGCGGACGCCTTCAAACAAGCCGAATCCGATCCCGCTGCCGAGCCTGCATCGCTCACATCCCCGTTGGGAAAAAGCCGATGACGACCATCCTCGAATCGCTCAATCAGGGTTTGCGAACATGCCTGGAGGAATCAGATCGGGTCTATGTGATCGGAGAAGACGTGCTCGACCCGTATGGCGGAGCATTCAAAGTGACCAGGGGGTTATCCACGGATTATCCTGAACATGTGATCACCACACCCGTATCGGAGGCCGGCATCGTTGGTGTTGGGGTTGGTATGGCGCTGCGCGGCCTGTTTCCAGTGATCGAGATCATGTTCGGTGATTTCATCAGTTTAAC
>DAOWMX010000278.1 GCA_030642885.1 Anaerolineales bacterium
GGTGGAGATAAACGCATCAAGGCAACGCTGGCAAGGAATGCCGCCCCAGCGCCGAAGAGAAAGGGCGCGCCGGGTCCAAACCCACTCCAGGCTCCAATTCCCTGCCACAAAACTCCGGCGATGATACTGGCCGGCAGGGCAACAAGACCGATTACAGCATGGAGAATCCCGTACGCAGTCCCGCGCTGATGGGAGGGGACTAAATCGGCGACAAATGCCCTGGCCACACCTTCTGTCAATCCGTAATACACGCCATAGAGCGCCATAAGCGCCCAAGAATGCCATCCAGCAGACGCTCTTGCAAAGCCCAGATACACCACGACATATAAAGCCCACCCGACCAAGAGAATCCGCTTGCGACCGACTTTATCTGACAACACCCCGGCTGGTACCGAAATGAGTGTGTATATCAGGCTGAATACCATCATCATCGCCAAAATATTCACAACGGAAAGCCCAGTCGTTTGCGCCCTCAGAATAAGAAATGCATCCGAGGAGTTCCCCAGGGTAAAAAGAGCCATGATAATGATGTAGTTCCGGAAAAGCCGATTGGTGGAAATCAATCTGCTCCGCGATTTCTCCTCCTTCTTCTCATCTAAAGGCTCGGATCCCTGCTCGGTGCCGATACCCATACCTGGCTTGATCTCCTGCGCGCCGACCGCCAGCGTGATGACAGCCAGCACCGCGGGGATGATGCTGATCAACACAACAGTTTGAAATGTCTCACGGGATAACTCAGCAGCGCCGCGCTGCGAGACGAGGATAATGGCGATGGCCAGCCCTATCCCCACAACCGCCCCGGCAGTATCGCCGGCGCGGTGCAGGCCAAAGGCAAATCCTCGTCGGCTTTCCGGGATGCTGTCTGCTATCAGCGCATCCCGCGGAGCGGTACGCAATCCTTTCCCAATTCGATCTGCGAAACGCACCCCCAGCACTGCTCCCCAGCTTGTAGCCACATAAAGAAAGGGTTTTGCAACCGTCGATACTGCATAACCAAGCACCGCTAGCGGTTTGCGCATCCGCAAGCGATCGGAGAGCCAGCCGGAGACCATCTTCACCAAACTGGAGACAGCCTCAGCTACACCTTCAATTAACCCGATGTAGGCTGTCCGTACACCCAGGACGGTGAACAAAAATAGCGGTAAAAGGTTTATCACCATCTCGGAAGAGATGTCGGTTAAGAAACTCGTCAACGTGACCACCCATACATTGCGCGGGATGGACTCTCGTTGACCGTTTTCCGTTCGAATATCTGGATTTGGATCATGCATAGTATCGTTCACATCCTCTCTTTACCCTCATCGTCAATCAGCCCCTTGCCTGTGATCACCGCCAGCGGATTTTTTCACCCATTTCATCACTATGAATTTCGAACTTCTCGTCTCCGAGCTGTAAAAGAATTCGCCATCCTGATGTCAGCGCCTGCGTGCAATCCTCGTCAGGGTGCGGGTATTCCAGACACCCGTCACTCCAAACCACGAAAGTATACGAGAGCACTCTAATTAGGCTTGGATCTTCGCCTCTAGCCTCCGCCAATGCATGGATTGCTGCTGGAACCGCTGGAGGATAAGGCTCATCCTCGGCGAGCCCGGGTTTTTGCAGCGGATCGCCTAACAACCCACTCAGGAGCAAGATCGTCCCTCCCTCTCGTCCGAAGTACACAACGATCAGGCGGTCATGCAACCATATGCGGGCCGATGACAGTTCGCTCGCCGTGTTCTTCCAGTCATCTATAAGCAGCGCTTGTAGGTGAACAGCACCTTGCTCGCTCGCATCTGCGTTCTCAAATTCGTAGATCTCAGATGTTTCCCCGTTGATGATAATCGCACGTGATCCCACATCGAAAAGCGGCGAATTCAGACTTACAGTGACAACCTCGGCGCCGGCATCCTCTAATGCATTCAAGAGGTCGTCGATCGATTCGTACCGCTGTTTCTGCGGCGTCCCTGTTCGACCGCATGCACAGATGAGAAGAACCAGGGACAATGCCAGAACACGCCTTCCAATCATCGAACACATCCCAAGTTCACGCTATCAAATCCAAACATCTTCATTCTTCTAAACCGGCAACCTCAGGCGCAGAATAGCTATCGCGCTAATTAAATCCCTTTTATCCTTACGCAGGAACAATCTCCGCATCAATTGACTCTCACCGGTTCTGCGCCTATGCTGGTGCCCACGAAACGATGGTCGACGCGTCGCTCCTAGAATAGAGCCGAGGGACTAAAGATGGCAAATGAAGTGTACATCATCGCCGCCGTACGCACACCCATTGGCGTAGGCAGACCCGACCGCGGGGATCTTTATCCAATCGCTCCAGTTGATCTTGCGGCCCAAGTCCTCAACGAGGCGCTGAGCCGCAGCGGCTTACGCCATGAACAAATTGAGGATGTTATTCTCGGTTGCGTTACGCCGATGGGCGATCAGGGAGCAAATATCGCCAGGCTGGCACTTCTGCAGGCGGGCTTTCCCGTTGAAGTGCCGGGAATCCAAATTAACCGTATGTGTGGCTCCGGCCAACAAGCCGTTCATTTCGCCGCCCAAGCGATTCTCGTCGGAGATATGGATCTGGTCATCGCCGGCGGCATTGAGATGATGTCTCATCAACCCATCGGCGCGGACTGGCCCGAGTCCTGGCCGGAGGATTTTCCTTACCCGTTAATACACCAAGGCCTCAGCGCAGAGTTAATGGCCGAGAAATGGCACCTGTCACGCGATGCCCTTGATGATTATGCTTTCCAGAGTCATGTGCGCGCCGGCGCTGCGATCCGTGAGGGTCGCCAAGAAAGCCAAATTCTTCCTATTCGGATTCCAGATGGTAATGGAAAGACACGAATGGTCACGACAGACCAGGGGGTCCGGACGGAACCGGAGAGGGAGAAAATGGCCTCTTTGCGCCCTGTCTTTAAAGAAGACGGGGTGGTTACAGCGGGAAACAGCAGTCAATTAAGCGACGGCGCAGCGGCGCTGCTCCTGGCTTCCGCCGACGCCGTCCGCGAAAACAATCTAAAGCCCTTGGCTCGCATCGTAGCACGTGCTGTCATCGGCTCCGACCCGGTGTTGATGCTCGACGCACCCATCCCGGCGACGCGAATGGTGCTCTCTAAAGGGGGGATGACTCTCGACCAGATCGATATTATTGAAATTAATGAAGCGTTCGCTTCCGTCGTTCTGGCCTGGTTTGAGGAATTTCACGCCGACCCAGAGAAGGTCAATCCTGATGGAGGCGCCATTGCTCATGGGCACCCGCTTGGCGCAACCGGGGCGGTCTTAATGACAAAGCTGCTTCATGA
>DAOWMX010000120.1 GCA_030642885.1 Anaerolineales bacterium
CACTCGAAATGACAGGTTCCTGCATATTTTCATACCAGCGCCGGGTTTGACCTGCGAAGTCCCACGTAGTTTGTGGGGCGAAGTCCCACGTAGTTTGTGGGTCGAAGTCCCCGACCGAAGGGAGTGGGAAGCGAAGTCGAAGGACTCGCCAGAAATAACAGTTTCAACATATGCATTCTGAGGCTAGAATAGAGAGCGTGGCACAGCACACAGCCTGTAACCGATTATCGTGATTTTCATAGGCGATTATCTGACTTCAAGATTTGAGTTGAAAATAGACCATCGCCAACAGGATAGCTAATGCGATCCATCATCTTCATCATCCTTGGACTCGGCGCGGTGATCCTCTCGGGTCGACCGCGATTCAAGCCTCGCCCCTACCGTTTTTTCCGCTTGCTCGCCTTCGAGGCGTTGCTCCTGCTCGTGTATGTAAACAGCCCCTCATGGTTCTTTTCCCCCTTCTCAACCCAGCAAGTCTTCTCCTGGATTCTGCTTCTCGGATCCCTGGCCCTCGCATTTCACGGCTTTTGGATGCTGCGCAAGGTTGGCCAGCCGACGGAGGGGATCGAGACGACGACACAACTTGTTGACTCTGGCGCCTTCCGTTTCATCCGCCACCCTCTATATACATCGCTGTTCCTCTTTGGCTGGGGTGTCTTCTTTAAAAACCCGACCTGGACTGGTGCGGGGATCGCGCTTGGCGCTACGGCGTTCTTGATGGCGACGACAGTGTATGAGGAAGAGGAGAATCTAGGCCGGTTTGGAGATGCGTACATAGATTACCAGAAACGCACCTGGCGGATGATCCCATTTTTATTCTAAAGGGCGTTATTGCCCAGATCATCTAACCGCAGAAAGTCTACTGAACGCAGCGATTTCGGATTCGATTCTATGGGAACGACCTCACCGAGCTTTCAAAAAAATGTCGGTGATTAACAAATATTAGAGGTCTTTGTGCGTGTAACTGAGACGATCTTCATCGACGAACGGGAGCTCAATGAACGCTATATCCGATCTCCCGGTCCTGGTGGGCAGCATGTAAATAAGGCTGCGACCAGCGTGCAGCTGCGTTTCAATGTCCAGGGATCTACCTCCCTCCCTACAGATGTTAAAAATCGATTGAATCAAATCGCCGGAAAGCGAATGAACAAAGAAGGTGTTCTCATTATAGCTGCGCATTCCTTCCGCTCGCGGGAGCGAAACCGGCAGGAGGCGCGCCAGCGATTAGCCCATTTGATCCGCCTGGCGGCGCAGGTGCCCAAGCGCAGGATGAAAACCAGGCCGTCGAGGGGCGTAAAAGAGAGGCGTCTGCAGCAAAAGAAACACCACAGCATGAAGAAACGCCAGCGGCGCCCACCTCTCGTGAGTGACGATTGATAGATGGGGATCGGTGCTGACCACCGAGTTCTGGTTGTGCTCGGAGCGATCGCGGGCGACAACATCGGCTCTGTATATGAACCTCACCCCCTGAAAACCAAATCCTTACCGCTTTTCTATCAGGCGTTGAGATTCATCGTACAAATCGAAACAGCCGTGCATACACGGCTGCCAATGGAATTCATCCCGGTCCTCGATCAATTTCAGTTGACTGCCAGTCTCAATTTCCTGGAGTCACGACGCCGGCCAGGGGTTGAACTCCTCAAGGATCGATCCACCGATGAACTCGCGCATAATCGAGTTGTCCGGGATCAACCTGGTGTCGATGGGTATGAACCAATCCAGGAAGGTGAGCAGGCGTTTCGCCTCCACGTGCTCTTCCGTCCCGAAGGGAACCTGCCGAATCAAAGGTTCCGCGAGCAGCGCAAGGGCAGAGCCTTCATACATCAATGCGGAATTGAACATCACATCGGCATTTTCCTGAAATGGGAAGATATTGCGTTTCTCGCCACGCCGAACTGACTCCCAGCGGCGGATCGTCTCCGCCGCAGAATATCCACGTCGCGCAGCATCACGCACAATACGGCGGATAAGACGTGTATCTGTTGTGGACACTCTGTTCAAGCTATCTAAGTTGAGTTGGGTCAGCGCGGAGACATAAACTCTAAAGGTGTTCTCGGAAGGGATCTCCGGGATAAGCTTTGGATTTAGCCCGTGGATGCCCTCCAGGATGATCAGCTGATCGGGAGCCAGCTGTACATCCTCTCCTGGCTCGCGTTGCCCGGTGATGAAATTGTACGCGGGCAGATGTACTCGTTCCCCTCGAATCAACTTACGTAAGTCATGGTTCAGCCGTTCAAGGTCAAGCGCCTGGAGGGATTCGTAGTCATAATCACCATTTTCATCAACCGGTGTCTTATCGCGATCGACAAAATAATGATCCAGTTCAAGTGGGAAGGGGGACAAACCACGCACCAACAGTTGGACCGACAACCGCTTCGAGAATGTTGTTTTCCCAGAAGCGGACGGACCAGCAACAAGGATCAAACGTGTTGCCCCATGGTCTTTGCTAAGTCTCGCCGCTATTTCGGCAATCCGCCCTTCGTGCAGGGCTTCAGATACGAGGATCACCTCCCTTGCCCGTCCGGCGAGGATGGCGTCGTTCAAGGTGCCGATGCTGGAGATCCCCAATGTATGCAGCCAGCGGCCATATTCTCGGAATGTATCCAGCAGTTTCGAGTAATCCGGAAGCGGAAGGAGTTCCGTGGGTTGGTGTCGTCGCGGAAAACGCAGTGTAAAGCCAATGCCGGTTTTAGCAAGAGCGAACCATTGGAGATAACCAGTCGAGGGAACCATGTATCCATGATGGTAGTCCCGGTGTGATTTTAACTGATAGAGAACCAGGTGTGCTTTCTTCCGATGCATCAGTAGTCTAACTTTGTCTTTGTTTGCCTTCTTCGTGAAGTGCTCGATCGCCTCATCGATAGAAGTGACCGTCTTAGCAAACGGCAGGTCTTCATCGACGAATTCCCGCATTCGATCTTCAACCTTCTGAAGCTCCCCTTTGGTTAGTGGATCGTGATCGCTTACTTCGCAGTAATATCCCCCCGAGGAGACGGAGTGGTCCACAGTCAATCTCGCCTCTGGGTGGAGTTCCTCAAAGGCAGCCGCCAAAAGAAAGGTCAACGAACGGCGATAGATCCTCATGCCATCGGCTGATCCCATCGTTACAGACCGAACACGGGAGTCCATTTCGATCGGGTACGTAAGTTCACGCAGTTCGCCGTTGACCACAGCGCCTACGATCGGCGCAGGTGGTGTGAACTCTTTTAGAAATGCCTCCAGTTGACTTCCCCTGGGACCTTCAAGGATGCAATTATTCGGTAAATGGATTTGGACAGTCTCCCGCTTCCCTACCTCACGGATGACTGCATCTAATTTGCGAGTCATTTGGAGAACCTCGTTTCGGTGATTTCATTCTACCGCATTACCCAATTCTCTCGATACTACCTTTGACTGCCTGCAAGTTCAGACTTCATTGAGAGTACTCTCCTATAATACAGAGGATCATTGCATCTTCTTGACCTCGGATTCATTGGGGAACCGAGGCCGCGTTTACTCATCGGGGACAAAGCGCCTGCCCAGTCCCGGGCAGGCGCTTTGCTTCTTGGGTGCGTGTTCAAATATTCGTCCTGGAATTGATCTTCCAGAGACAGCTATTTGTTATCAGGTTTATCCAGATAGAGTGGGCGGCAGCACAGCACCAGCTGCCGTGCGGCTTTCACTTCGTCCATTCTCCCAAACAACGTTTTGTGTGGAGCACTCTTCAGTATATCTGGATCCTCGCGGGCTTCCTTCGCTATCGCAAGCATCGCTTCTATGAAGGCATCGAGGCTCTCTTTACTTTCCGTCTCGGTGGGCTCGATCATGAGTGCTTCGGGCACTATCAGCGGGAAGTAATTCGTCGGGGGATGGAAGCCGTAGTCCATCAACCGCTTGGCGATATCCAAGGCATGGATGTCGGGTGCATCATCCCATTGCCCTTCCGCGACGAACTCATGCATGCAGATGCGATCGAAGGGGACCTTGTAGGTATCGCGCAGTTTTGCCAGCAGGTAATTGGCATTCAGCACAGCATAATCGGACACCGCCCGCAGTCCCGATTTCCCCAGCATGCGCATATAGGTGTATGCACGCAAGATAACGCCAAAATGTCCGTGGAAAGCCTTCACCCTGCCGATGCTCTTTACAGGTGTAATAAACCCATACAACGGCGGTTTGTCTTCATCGCCTTCGTCAACAATCCCCACCACGGGATCCGGAAGGAAGTCGACAAGCTTCTCGGCGACACCGACAGGACCCGAACCTGGCCCACCCCCGCCGTGCGGTGTGGAGAAGGTCTTATGAAGATTGTAGTGGAGTACATCAATGCCGAGATCGCCTGGCCTGACCACGCCGAGCAGGGCATTCATATTCGCCCCATCACCGTAAATCAAACCGCCACATCCATGGACCAGACCGATAACTTCCTGAACGTTTTCTTCGAAAAGGCCTAGCGTATTGGGGTTCGTGAGCATCAAACCGGCGACCCTCTCGTCACAATGTTTCTTGAGCTCATCCAGGTCGATATTGCCGCGTGCGTCGGAGGGGATTTCGATCACATCCATTCCGCTCATCGTCGTGCTGGCAGGGTTGGTCCCATGCGCTGAGTCGGGGATGAGAATCTTTTTGCGTTCCTTATCTCCGCGGTCCTGATGGTATGCCCGGATGATGAGGATCCCCGTCAGTTCTCCGTGTGCTCCTGCCGCGGGTTGGAGGCTCACTGCGGCAAACCCACCGATCTCCATGAGCCAATCTTGGAGAGCATACATCAGCGCCAGGTTACCCTGAGCTGTATCAGGATCCTGCAGTGGATGTGTTAATGCGAAACCAGGAAGGCGGGCCATGTCCTCATTAACCTTGGGGTTGTACTTCATCGTACATGAGCCCAGGGGGTAGAAGCCCGTATCCACACTGTAGTTCAATTGAGAGAGGCGCATAAAATGGCGAACAACGTCATTCTCGGCGACTTCTGGCAGGGGTAACTCCTTCCGCACCAGGCCTTCCGGGAGCGCTGTTTCGGGAACATCTACCGCCGGCAGCGATACGCCTTTGCGCCCTGGTGAGGATAAATCATAAATCAGAGGCTCAGTCATTGGAGACCTCCTCCAGCGCAGCTACAAGGTCATCGATCTCCGCCTTGGCGATCACTTCCGTAACGGCGATCAACATATGGTCCTTCAGATCAGGATATTCCTGACCCAGATCATAGCCACCGAGGATATCCCACTCGAGCAGGCGCTCGTTGATCTCCGCGACCGGTCGCGGGCATTTAACGACGAATTCGTGGAAGAACGGATGCGTATTCCAGAGCGTAAAGCCTTTCAGCGCATCGATCCGTTCTGCTGTGTAATGTGCTTTGTGATAGCAAAGTTCGGCGACCTTCCGCAGACCCTGCTTGCCCATCACACTCAAATATACTGCCGACGCGAGCGCCATCAAACCCTGATTGGTACAGATATTCGAAGTCGCTTTGTCGCGGCGGATGTGCTGCTCACGCGGCGTGAGCGTGAGCACGTAGCCACGCTGCCCGCGGTTATCTACTGTTTCGCCCACCAAGCGTCCGGCCATCTTGCGAACGTACTTATCCTTCGTCGTGAAGATGCCCACGGTGGGTCCACCATAGGAGAGTGAAATGCCAAGAGGTTGACCGTCACCGACGACGATATCGGCGCCGAAGTCGCCGGGGGGCACAAGCATACCCAACGCCAGCGGATTGACGACGACACAGAAGAGCGCTCCACTCGCATGCGCAGCTTCTCCCAGAGCCGAGAGATCGGTGATATTGCCGAAGAAATCCGGGTACTGCACGGCCACGAGCGCGGTGTCCTCGTCCAGCATCTTCACAAGATCCTTGGGTTCGGTCTCGTATTTTTCGTCACCCGCGATCGTGAGCCCCATGCCCTGCGTGTACGTACGCACGACCTGGCGATAGTGGGGGTGGATCGCTGGTGAGATCACGATCTTGTTTCGTTTGCCACGATGGTGATTCAGCGCCAGGATCACGGCCTCCGCCAATGCCGTCGCTCCATCGTAGTGGGACGCATTGGAGACATCCATACCGGTTAACTGGACCATCAGGCTCTGATACTCAAAGATCGCCTGAAGCGTGCCTTGAGAGATTTCCGGCTGGTAGGGGGTATAGGCTGTATAGAACTCGTTGCGGCGCAGGGTATGGTCGACGACGGAGGGAATGAAATGGTTATACGCGCCGGCGCCTAAGAAACAGGATGTATGGAAGACCTCTAAGTTAGCCTCCGAAAGTGCCTGCAGTTCCTGGGTAACTTCCATCTCAGAAATTGGATCGGGGAGGTTAAGATCCGGGAAACGCACGTTCTCGGGAATGGCTTCATACAGGTCATCTAGACCATCCACGCCAACCACCGCCAGCATTTCCTGGCGGTCTTTATCGGTATGGGGGATATAGGTCATTAGTGCTCTCGCTCCTCGTTGAACTTCTCGTAGGCCGCCGCATCCATCAAACCGTCCAGCTCTGAGGGGTCGCTGATCTCGAATTTCACCATCCAGGCCTCGCCAAAGGGATCCGTGTTCACCAACTCCGGTGTGTCGGCAAGGTTCTCGTTGATCTCCGTGATGACGCCACTGATAGGCATATTGACATCAGCGGCAGCTTTCACCGATTCCACAGCCGAGTGGGTCTCACCCTTCGGCAAAGATTCACCTACGGGTGGGGTGGTTTCGACGTAGACGATGTCCGACAACTGATCCTGAGCGTAGTCGGAAATTCCGGTCGTGCCGATCTTCCCTTC
>DAOWMX010000049.1 GCA_030642885.1 Anaerolineales bacterium
ACGGTCAAACCGGTGGGGCAACATTTAAACAACGTTACGACATGTCGCTCGAGGAGTTCACGCAGCAGCTCATGCACGAGGGCGTCGAAGTTGGCAGCTATGAGACCGCTGGAGAAGCGTATGGTCATTTGAGTGTGGTCATGACGGACACGATTCAAAACGAGACCTCGGGGGCCTCCAAAGTCATGGGGAGAGCTTTGAAGAGTCAGACCGTAGATGGCCAGGTGCAGATTGGCCCGGAGGCAGAACAGGCTCTCGAGCGCGCACAGGAGGAAGATGAGGAGGAAAAACCTGATGTAATTGCGCTGGCCTCGGGCAACCTGGGCTTGATCGCATTTACAGAATGGGAACACCGAATGACATTGGAGGAGATCGAAGAGTCATTCCCGGATGTGATCCCCGGTTTGCGAGCACACGAAGGCATCGGCTTCATCATGGTGCGTTCTAAGAAAGATGGCCCTGTCGTGATGGGCGAAAACGGCGTGTATTATCTGGACGACGATCGGGTTGAAGGTGAAAACCCGCTGACCCCCTTCGGTTCGAACGCGCCGGCCCACTTGCGGCGCACCGACAGTTTCCCGAATTGCCCCGACATCCTCGTCAACAGCTTCTACGATCCCGAGACTAATGAGGGCGCAGCCTTTGAGGAGTTGATCGGCTTCCACGGCGGCTTGGGCGGTATGCAGACGCACCCCTTCCTACTGCACCCATCCGATATGCCTGTCGATGGGGAGTTGATCGGTGCGGCGAGTGTATATCACGTCTGTAAAAGCTGGTTGAATCAGCTTCATAATGGCGGGGGAACCGGCTCAAAGGAAGTGCAGATCGAAGGATAGATTATACCGATGTCGGTGGAGGGCATACCAACCGCCATCGCATCCCCGGTGTTTTATCCACACCAGAACCCGTGGCGAAGACCCCTCCGCCCGCTGCACCGGCAGCGCCGGAAGAACCCACGACGGAGGAATAAGCTCCTGGTTTAAGGTTCAAGGGAAAACGTATTTGGGGCTGTCTAGAAAGAGGGTGTAGACAGCTCCTTTTTCTTGCTCTGAGCTGTAATATTTAAAAAAAAGGTGGTTCTCCTCAAAATGGGTAGGTGACCAGGTGGATTTGCGATACCCAGAACATTAGCGGCTCGGTGGAGCCGCCCCGTATGCCGGCCCGACGTTTCTACGCAATCTGTTACCCCCAACCTCCCGAAGGTTCGAAACCTGCGGGAGGTTTAACGCGCGTACCCAATAGCGCAGGCTGTGCCTGCGACCGGAAGCAGAGCTTCCGCACTCTATATACAACCAGCAATCCCTCACCAGGGTGGGAAGAACCACGATGTACATCCCATGAGTGCTCTGCGAGGGCAGATTACTGCACAGATTTGTTTCGATGATATTTTCCCGAGTTGACACGCCCCATAGTGCTGTGCTACATTCGACCTACGTAAGGACATAGACTGGGGGGTATGATGGAAGACAACCCAAGGTGATCTACGAAGCGGCTGAGTCAGCCGCTTTCTTTGTTCTATGAACACAGTATTGAGTGAGACGTTGGATAACCAATAAAGAAGGATCCCAATATGGATGGCAAGCCGACACCGACACCGGAGACAACCCCGAGCTGGGCCGCAGGATTCCGCCGAAGGATCCCTTTCTACATCATTCTGGCGGTGCTTCTCGCTGCGCTGGCGGGGATTCTCACCTTCTTTTTCCTCAATCGCCTGCAGGCGAGCGCTCTCCCAACTGCGCGCGCCCTGGTGGCGCAGCAAGACCTGCGGCCAGGTACGGAAATCACCGCGGAGATGATCGAGACACGCCCCGTGCCGGAAGGACTTCTGCCGGAAGGGCATCTGACGGATGCCGCACAAGCGATAGGGCGGATGTTGATCGCGCCGGTTAAGACGAATGAAGTGCTGCTCAACTCCGATTTTTCCGGTGAAAGAGGCTCGGGGCTGTCGGCGCGCCTGCCTGACGGACGCTGGGCGATCGTGATCCCGGCGGGTTGGTTCGCAAGCCCGGTTCCACAGGTGATCACGGGTGATCACGTCGATCTCCTCGCCTATCTCGCCGGTCAACCGGTTGAGGAAGCGGGCCTGATCGTCTCCTCGGTGGAGATTCTGGGCTTTGACGGTGCGAGCGATCATCCAGATCAATTAACGCTGGCGGTATCCATTGAGGAGGCAGTCGCCATTCTATATGCTCGTGTGAACGGTTTCTCACTGTTGATCCTGCTGCAACCCGAGGGAGGTTCGTAGCGTGACGGTCATCGGGATTCTCTCGGCGAAGGGCGGCGTGGGTGCATCGCTGGTGGCGACGAACCTCGGGTGTGTCCTCGCCGGTTATGGTCAAACGCTGCTCCTCGATCTCAATCCGGGATCCGGCGCTGACGACCTTCTGTTGAATCTCTCGCCGCAGCGTTCCTGGGCGGATCTGCTGCCGGTCGTAAAGGAGATCAGCCCAAAGCATATGCAGCTCATCATCGCTCAGCATCCAACAGGTTTGAAATTCATGCGAGCTCCAGAAGTGTGGCTCAACGATGTCGATTGGCAGGCGGTTTTCCAGATGCTCGGCTTTCTCGCAGACGGGAATGAGTGGCTCTTGCTCGATATGTCCACCGGGATGCCTGCGGTTACGCAGAACGTCTTTTCGATGATGGACATTGCGTTGGTTGTGACCACAGCCGATCCGCCGGCTTTGCGCGCTGCTGGGCGTCTGATTAAATCCCTTCCGCCTGACTTGCGGGATCAGAGCGGTCTGGTGGTCAATCAAATCACACGGCGGCATCCTGCAAACCCGGCGGAGATCGCCCGGTCATTGGAGATTCCACTGCTGGCAGCGCTTCAGCCGGATCCGCGCGCCGTTGGTTATCAGGTGAGCTTTGGAAACCTCTGCGTCAGCGACCGGCGCAGCAGTTTCGGGCGTGGTGTTGTTTTGCTGGCCGCGAGATTGCAGAAAGCGGTAGCGGGGCGCAAGGAATTGGGTCACGCTCCAATGATAAAAAACGCGTCGATAGAGCGTTAACCGCTAAGGACCATCTATGGCACAGAAGAAGCCATCAACTCAATCCATGGATATGCTCGATCTTGAAGATCGCATCCATCGTCTGCTCTCTGATGACCTGGAAGCCGAGATGGAAGCCGGTGAGTTGGAGGGCGTACCCGACCGGGATGCGCTAATCGTACGAACGCGCCGTGTGTTGGAAGGTGAGGCGATAATTCTCACCAAGGACCAGACTGAGAAACTCATTCGCGGAGTCGTAGACCGCATCGTTGGATTAGGTCCGCTCGAGCCGCTGTTAGAGGACCCCGCCATCACAGAGATTATGGTCAACGACGTCCAGAATGTCTTCATCGAACGCGAGGGAAGGATCGAGCGGGTGGATGTGGCTTTTCGCGATGATGCTCATTTGCGGCATGTGATTGACCGCATCGTCGCGCCCATTGGCAGGCGGATTGATGAGAGCAGCCCGCTGGTGGATGCTAGATTGCCAGACGGCTCGCGTGTAAACGTCATCATCCCGCCCCTGGCAATCGGCGGACCGGCGTTGACGATCCGTAAGTTCGCCCGCGATCCGTTCACACTGGAGAAGCTGACCTCGCTTGGCACAATCAACGCGGAGATCGCGGAATTCCTGCGCAAGTGTGTGATCGATCGTGTTAGCGTTATCATTTCCGGCGGTACGGGTTCGGGGAAAACCTCGACGTTGAACGCACTTAGCTTTTGCATCCCGGAGGGGGAGCGCATCATCACGATCGAGGATGCTGCCGAGCTGCAGCTTAAGCACCCGGATCTGGTATCGCTCGAATCTCGACCGCCGAACATCGAGGGGGCAGGGGAGATCCCCATCCGTACGCTCGTACGCAACGCGCTGCGCATGCGGCCGGACAGGATCATCATCGGTGAGGTCCGGGGCGGTGAAGCCTTCGACATGCTTCAGGCGATGAACACCGGGCATCGCGGTTCCTTGACCACACTGCACGCCAACTCTCCCGCCGATGCCATGGTCCGGTTGGAGTCGATGGTCTTGATGGCGGGCTTCGACATGCCGGTGACGGCCATACGCAGGATGATCGCCGGAGCGGTCGAAATTGTCCTTCAGCAGGATCGTCTGACGGATGGTCGCAGGGTGATCACAGCCATCACTCAGCTCTCAGCGAAAGAGGGTGAAACGCTCAAGCTTGTCCCGCTCTTTCGCTATGATCTGAAGAAAGGTGCCTACAAGGAGCGCACAACCCCGAAACGGTAATTATCAGCATCACGAGACTTCAAGGGGAGAGTCGACCACGTTTGAGAATATTCGAAGCCGCATTTTAAACCGTACTACACTGATTGGCGCTGCGCTCATCGCGCTCTTCGTGCCGATCGTCTGGCTGTTCCGTCGCCCATTGCAGTCAACTTCATGGGCGCATCCAGCCTTTTTCCCGGCGATTGCCCTCGCTTCTGCGACACTGGTGGTTGTCTTAGTGCTGATCCTGTGGGTGGAAGCGGGCACGATGCGCCGGGCTTGGAAGGCACGTACGGCTGATGTTTCTCAACTGCCCGCTCTAGAACCGGAGCCTATTACCTTGTGGCTATCGCGCAGGATCCCGGACCCTCTGGAGTGGCTGGCAAAGCCCATTTGGAGGACAACGTGGGGGTGCGCGCTGTTCGAGGAGTGGCAGGACGCCGAACTGGGCGGTAAACCCTCACGCTACTTGCTGCTTCTCATCGCCGTGGCAATAGCGGGTGGTTTTATTGGCCATCGCATCGGGGGTGTGTTGCTTGGGTTCGCACTGGCTTTCATGCTGCCGATTCTGCCGAGGACATTGATTCGCAGTCGGGCCCAAACTTATCGTCGCCGGTTCGGAGAGCAGCTCCCGCAGGCGCTTGACTCATTCGCCTCTGGTCTTTCAGCCGGTCTGTCCTTCGAACAGGCGATTCGCTTCGCACAGGAAGATCTGCCTTCGCCGATCAGAGAGGCATTTGTGAAACTATCAAGACGAATTTCCCTGGGGCACCCGATTGATGAAGCTCTGCAAAAGCTTCTTTCAGAGCACCCCGATGAATCCCTGGCCCTGGCATTGGATGGCTTGATCCTGCAGCGGCAGTTCGGCGGAGATATGGTCCGTATGCTGGAAGAGTCCGCCGACCTGCTGCGCGGCCGCGTGGAGCTTGAACGCGAAGTGCGAGCCGTCACCACGCAGGGCAGACTCACGGGCTCGATTATCGCCGCTTTGGTCCCCGTATCCGCGGGCATTCTTCTGGCTTTCAACCCCCGCTATATCGACGTGCTCTTCGATACGCTCATCGGGCAGTTGCTTGTCGTGGTTGCGTTCATCTTGCAGCTTGTTGGGTGGGCGATCATCTCACGCATGGTCCGGATCCGGTATTGAACATGGAGATATACCTTCTCTCTCTTGTGATCTCCACACTCGCCGGCCTGGTTGTGCTCATCATTGTCTTTATTGCGTTTATGGGGGTACAGGTCCGGGTGGGATCGCCAGGCGCAGGCAAGCAGATCAGTTTAGCAGAACGTATCAAACCCATACTGGGGTTCGTCCCTCTGCCTGAGGCTTTTTTTCGTGGTTGGCTCTCTAAAATCGGGGAACCGCGATTGATGCATTCAGGGATGCCGTGGTCCGCCCGTGATTTTGCAGCGTTTCGATGGCTTCTCCTGCTGGGATCCATTGCGTTCGGCGCACTGCTTGGCATCTGGCGAGGGTGGGATCTGTTCGGGTGGTTTCTGGCGATTACATTGATGGTCGCGGGTTTTTACGGACCTCAAATGTGGCTTGATCGGCGGGTCGAACGACGCCAGATGGATATCGATAACGAATTGCCTAACTTCATGGATCGATTGTCTCTGGGAATGGAAGCGGGGCTCGGATTTGAAACCGCACTGCGCAGGGTCGCGGAGAGGTATCCAGGATTACTCGGGGATGAACTCCGCCGCATGGTCCGGCAGCTAGACCGCGGCCATCCGCGCGGGCAAGCTCTAGAAGAACTCAGTGAGAGGAATCCATCCCCGGATTTAGGCGCATTCGTTGCCGCGGTGAGGCAAACCGACCGTTTGGGCACCTCGCTGGCTCGAATCTTACGGGTTCAAACTGAACTGCTGCGGTCCAGACGCAGGCGCAGAGCGGAGGAGGCCAGCCGCAGGCTGCCGATCCTGATCGTCTTCCCGTTGGTTTTTTTCTTCCTTCCCTCGCTGTTGATCGTCTACCTGGCGCCGCCAATCCTGCATTTATTCCTGGGGCGCTGATGGTGGACGCAAATTGCTTCGCACTGGAAGACAACTAACCAACGCAAATTTACCGCGACGCATGAGAACGAATCGAGCTGAAGCCTGCGTCGATACATTGGGATAATGCTGATAAATCAGAAGGCGGAACGTCAAAAGGGTTACCAGGGTCAGGCGATCGTGGAGTTCGCCGTCGTCCTGCCAATCCTGCTGCTGTTGATGCTGGGGCTGATCAACCTGGGGGTGCTGATTAACGCCCAGATCATCCTCACGCAAGCAGCCTGGGAAGGTGCGCGCGCTGGGACCACGCTGAATCTGAGCTTGGGGGAGGGGGATGCAGAGATCGTCGGCGCTGTGCAGGCCTCCTTGATGGGATTGAACGACCCCACTTCCGTGACTGTAAACATCCAGCCGGATGAGGCGACGCGCGCCGCCATGCTGTGGCCAAAACCGCGGGGTGAGCCGCTTACGGTTCGGATCGCCTATCCCATGAATCTAGCCTTGCCGCTGCCTATCACCGTAACGCTTGGTGCGGAAGCCACGAGCCGCATCGAGTACTCGAATTAGCCATGAGACGTAAGGGACAGATCCTGATTGTTGTAGCTGTATTGATACCGGTTTTATTGCTCCTGTTAGCTGTCGCTGTGGACGCAGGGAGATTGTTCATCGAACGGGGGCGGATGAAGCGAGCCGCACAAGCGGCCGCGGATGCCGGCATCAGCGTTGTCGCCGAGCAGATGGTCACGCTCGCCGTCGCCCGCCAGACAGTTTTGGCGAGCACACCATCGCCCACACCACCGGGCGTGATGACGGCAACACCCTTCCCAGGGGATGCCCCCGCGTGGCTCCAAGACGAGGATCGGGCGACATTGGTTTCGGATGCGATACTCGGATTCGCGGCGACCGAAGCGGTCGAATACGCAAACCGGAACGGCTTTGATGTCGCCAATCCGGACACACTGGCGATCGTTGTCACCTACCCACAACCTGGCTATACGCCGGGCGACGCCGGCATCTCGGTACTGCAGCTGTTGGTTTCCATTCGTCAGCGAGCGACGATCCTGCTCGCCGGGTTGTTAAGTAACCAGTGGGTTGATCTAACAGCCGACGGTCAATCGGAAATACCGCAGAGATAGGCGGCAGATGTTCTGGACGCGCTTCTTACTCCAGGTTGTACCATTTAGCCTGCTGGGGCTCTTGGGCTCTCTGGTAGGGCTGTGGTTTGGACCTCAGGCACCGGGCAGCACATTCATGCTGCTGACTGGTGTGATCAGCTTGCTGCTATTCATCGCTTTGATGACCTTCAAGTCCGTACCGGGATGGAACGTCGGTCTATTAGCAGCGTTGGGCTTAGCACTCGGTGTGTTCCTGCGAGCGCTGGCGGCGGAGGCGATGTTCTCGTACTGGCTGCTCTCGGCTGGGCTCGCTGTTCTGGTGTTCGCGCTCAGCGCTTGGATTGGGCGGAGAATGGGATCCCGAATAAAGGATGTGGGCATCGGGCTCTGGCTGCTCTCCTGGGCTTACCTCATGGGTTGGGCAGTGATTGCTTTTCTGCGCCTAGACCCGGTCTTTACGACAGCCTGGGCGGGGGCAGGGGTCTTGATCTTCAGCGGTTTAGCGGCAGCCTGGTTCTCGTCTCTCGAGTCACAACTGGACGCTCAGCCAGGCCCAGCGTTCGCCGTGGATCTCTTCTTTCTTTTCCTGAATCTCACCATTGCACTAAGAGTCTTGTCTGCAGGATTGGCATGATTCAGGCTGGGAGTTTTCGTTCGTTGGGGGTTATGTGTTGACATGTGACAGGCTACCTGCGCTACTGCTGCTGCAAACATCCGAGTAGCTCTTACTTGCACGAAGCATCTGCCTCCCTGTATGAGAAATGGAGGGTGCAAATGAAACGTGTGGAATTCACTGCTCTACTGATCGTTTTCATACTTCTTACATCTTCTTGTTGAGGAACGCTTTCGCTGAATCCGACGGCTACACGCCCTACACCTGCTATAGCTGTCACTAGCATAATCAATCTGAGATCACCAAAGAGCACCAGGAAGAGGTGGGTGGGGACTTCTCCAATTGCATGCTCTGTCATCCAACGGGGGATAAGGAAGGTGGGGAGGAGGATTAGTTATGAGAATGGGGCTTCGTGAAACCCATCGGCGGATTATCCTCGGAAATCCCTTCAGCAAGTTTGGTGTGTAGCAAATCCAATAAGGTACTATCGTTAGCCAGAAATTCACATCCAACCACTTCATTAAGTCCCATATACGCATTTCCGCTTTCATCCACTTGGAATCCAAACTCAATGACTTATAATCCCTATCGGGTATAATTACACCTCATTGCATGAAAAACAGGCTCTATCGGGTATAATTTCGCTCGGTTTCATGAACAATAGGCTCTATCGGGTATAAATATATCCAATCGATTGACAAATGGGCTCTATCGGGTATAATTAAGCGTAAACTATACCCGATAGGGATCTTAATATAAGCTAGGAGTATGCCCGTAAGCCCGAAAGGGTATCACAATGAAAAACGACATGATCAGCGATTTTGTACGAAAACGCCGCAAAGAGGCTGACCTTACTCAAGTTGAACTTGCCGAAAAAGCAGGTGTCGGCGTTCGTTTCATCAGAGATCTTGAGCAGGGCAAGCAGACCTTGAAGACCGATACGGTCAATAAGGTACTGTTCCTGTTTGGCAAATGCCTCGGACCCGTCGACCTACCCAGGGAGTAATGTGAATAACGAGTCCTTTCACGCAGCCGTTTACTACCGCGAAAAGAAAGCCGGAGTCCTGACAAAGACTAGAGCAGGGTACGAATTTGTTTACGATCCGGAGTATCTTGCAGAACCCGGTGCCCGGCCTATTAGTCTTTCCTTGCCCTTGCGGGTTGAGAAGTACGAGTCATCCAGACTGTTCTCATTCTTCGAAGGACTCCTCCCAGAAGGTTGGCTGTTAGATCTAATCTCCGCGACTGTAAAGATAGACAAGAACGACAAGTTTCGTCTATTACTTCACACGGGAAGAGATCCTCTAGGGGCTGTTAGCATTCGGCCGGCCGAAGGAACACAAGAATGAACAGATGCTTTTGCTGCGGAAATCAGCTTACAGGGAATGGTCAGCACCATCCGAAATGCTTAAAACTACTTTTCAAGAACGGGCGCTTGCCTTCGATCCCTTTTGGGCTAGTTGATCTCCCTGCACAGGTAAGCAAGACTGGCGGACGGATGTCCATCTCTGGAATACAGATGAAACTTTCGGTGCGTGTAAACCCGGAAAGCTTCGAGCTTGAAACCGTCGCGGAGGGCGGGACACACATACTCAAGCCAGGGTCGAATACGTTCCCTGAATTACCGCAAAACGAAAATCTCTGCATGAATTTGGCATCTGAAATTGAATTGTCTGTTCCACCGCATGGATTGTTTCACATGGCGGATGGGAATCTTTGCTACATCATCAAGAGATTTGATCGGCTGGAAGATGGCATGAAAATGCATAAAGAAACCCTGTACCAGATTCTTAATGCTGACGAGAAGTACCGGGGTTCGTTAGAGCAAATAGGCAAAATAATCCGCCTTCATACATACAATGTCGGTCTGGACTCGATCGATTTCTTCGAGCGAGTGCTTCTCTCCTTCTTGATTGGCAACGGGGATATGCACCTTAAGAACTGGGCATTACTGATAAGGGATGAAGGCAAAGCAGAATTGGCGCCATGCTACGATTTCGTCTCCTCAAAAATATACATCCAAGATGAAGAAGATTCTGCATTGAGCATAAATGGCAGGAAGAACAAGCTGAGGCACGTCGACTTTGAGGTCTTAGCCGATTCACTCAAGATGGATCCTAAGGTGACCGAAAATTCTTTCCGGAAGCTGTACAAAGCCAAGGATCAAATCATCGAAATGACCATGCATTCAGAACTGTCAGTCGAATGGCAACAGAAACTTCTGGATGTCATCAACTCCCGCTATGAGCGAATTGAAGCAGTCTAGCCGATTAAATGTAAAACGAAGTGCTGGAAGGGTGCATCTAGTAGTGCTTTATGTTGTGGCATGAAATAAATTGGCAATCTGTACTGCAGAGAGTCAAGCTCCTTCATGAATCTCGGTTACATTTAATTTTTGTCCTGCTACCTCCCGTGACAGCCAATTGTTCGCTACTGTCGGACTAGATTTCCACCTCATCCCCGTTGTACCGGAATAGCCCAAATAAGCCAATGCTTTGGCATTGAGGGAATCCCTGATTAGTCATATAGCAGCGAACTAATCTTTTGGTAAAAGAAAAGAGTCTTCAAGTGAGGGCAATTTTGGTTTTGAGAAATACGGTTCTTACCGCTGCGATTTTCTGCTGTAATATAGATCATACTAAGGATCGTATTCCCCGGGCCATGGGATCGCGGGTGGTCCGGGATTGTTCCAATAAACTAATCAGGTTATATAATAGCCACAGTTAATTTATTGAAACGCGTGCAACC
>DAOWMX010000024.1 GCA_030642885.1 Anaerolineales bacterium
GTGTGCGGCTTAATCACCCGCCGGGCGGTTGACAGGGCGCTCTCCCATGGCATGGGCAGCCAACCGGCCTCGCGTATTATGGAAGCAGGCGATCTTGTGGTCCGCATGGATGACTCGGTTAATCATTTACAGAAAATGATGATCGAGCACGGCTGGGGTCAGGTTCCAGTCGTTGATCAGGACTCAGGCGAGATTGTGGGGATTGTCACACGCACCGATCTATTGAATTCCCTGGGGATGGGATTGGAAAAAGAATACAAACCCAACCTGGCAGGGAAATTAGAAGAGGCGCTTACCGGGCCGCGGCTGGCGCTGCTGCGTCTCGTCGCACGCGAGGCGGAAGAGCGCGGGGATGCCATCTACATTGTAGGCGGTTTCGTCCGCGATCTGATCCTCAATGCACCGAGTGCGGATTATGACATCGTTGTGGAGGGGGATGCGATAGGTCTGGCGCGAGGTCTGGCTGCGGCCTATGGTGGCCGTGCGAGCAGCCATCAGCGTTTTGGAACGGCGAAATGGCAGCTCGATTTTGGGAACAGGCAGTTTTGCGCGGCGCTGGAAAGTGAATCGCTCGAAACCAATTCGCTTCCTGAATATTTAGACTTCGTCAGCGCCCGTACGGAGTTCTACACTCATCCTACCGCGTTGCCTTCGATCCAGCGTGGGAGTATCAAGCTCGACCTGCATCGCCGTGATTTTACGATTAACACCCTCGCGCTGCGACTGGATGGTCGTTATTACGGTCAACTGCTCGACCATTGGGGTGGCGGCCGGGATTTGCGGAATCAGAAGATCCGTGTCCTGCATTCCCTGAGCTTCATGGATGACCCAACAAGAATATTGCGGGCGGTACGACTGGAGCAGAGGTTCGATTTTCAGATTGAAGAGCGGACATTGGAGTTGCTTAACGAGGCGATTTCGTTGTTGGATCGTGTAAGCGGTGAACGTATACGCAGCGAGATCGATACGATTTTCAAAGAAACCAAATTCGCCGGGATCATGGCGCGGCTTCAAGCGCTAGGTTTGCTGGCAGCGATACACACGGCATTAGGTTGGGATCAATGGCTTGAAGAGCGTATTGAAGCAATTAAATCCTTCGAGCCGCCCGATTCATGGTGTCTTGAGGAATCTCCTGAACGAGATTTTCTTTATTACGCCATATGGCTTTTCCGCTTGACTTCCCAGGAAGTCGAGGGAGTTGGGCACCGGCTGCGGTTTCCCGCCGCTGTTCTGCGTGATATTCTCGAAACCGTCGACCTCAAGCGTTTCCTGCAACATCTGACGGCGACTACAGCGCCGAGCATGGTCGTCGCCAGACTGGATGATGTCCAAGAGCGAGTGCTCATCACTTCCTGCTTGGCGTTGAATGATCGACCAGAGATCTGTCAGATCCTTGAAAAATACCTTGGAAAATGGCGCTTTATTCAACCGGAAGCGGATGGGGAGGCATTGCGTGCAATGGGACTGCCGCAGGGACCGATCTATGGTGAGATTCTGTGGAAGTTGCGAGCTGCCTGGCTGGATGGAGAAATCCGGAATGGTGTGCAGGAGCAAGCGCTCTTAGAGAACTTGGTGAAGGAAGCCCTCGCGAATGGTTGATCAGGCTGCGGTCCGGATTCGGCATGCGACGGATGCCGACTTATTGGCGCTTGAATGGGATGGGGAGTACACACGCTATCGGCGCATGTATAACCATGCAATGCGGGATTCCAAACGCGGAAATCGGGTTCTGCTCGTGGCAGAGGTTGAGGGTGAAATCATCGGTCAAATCTTTATTTACTTTCGCCCATCGTGGAGCCGTCATTTTCCTAACGAACAGGCTGGTTATCTTCATTCCTTCCGGGTAAAACCGCAATTCAGGAAGCAGGGAATCGGCACTTCGTTAGTCCATCACGCGGAGTCGATCCTTCTCAAACGCGCCTATCACCGCTCGATCATCTCGGTAGCTAAAGACAATCTTAACGCTGTGCGGCTCTATCAAAATTTGGGTTATTCGATCTTCACAGAGGATCCAGGCCGATGGTCATACGTTGACGATCGCGGTCGGATACAGCACGTAGATGAGCCTGTGCATTTAATGCAGAAATGCCTTACCTTGGAATAAGGGTTGACAGCCGGGCTGGCATGATTCTTGAACCGGATAAAGCGAGTTCTATTGCGGCAGCGCCGAAAATGCTCCTAACCAGGGAAGAGGATAGTTTTTACCCTTCTGTTTAACATCAGCCCTTATGTCAAACTTTGCGTTATTTTCACTGAAAGATCGGAACATTGCTGCCGCCATGCTTCTTGTCATCGTCCTTGCGGGCTGCAGTGTCTCTCCAACTTCCACTCCTACGACGCGCTTAATTGAACCGTGGCTGGGAATTGTACCGGATTCACAAGATGAAAGTGTGTCATCACAGTTGAGTCCAGATGAGAATCAGAGCCTGCCATCCCTGCCAATGGTGGTTCTCGGCACCCCCACACCGGATCCGTTTCGTGAGCCTCCGCAACTTCGGACTGAAGGGGAGAGCTACATCGTCCAACCTGGGGATTCGCTGAATTCGATAGCGATCCAGTTTGGTGTGTCCACTCACCAGATTGTCCAGGCGAATGCTATTCTCAACCCAGATATGTTGAGTGTTTGGCAGGCGTTGTACATCCCCGCGCCACAGCCGCAGCCGCCGGGGCCGTCCCATAAGATACTCCCCGATTCCGAATTGGTATTTGGTCCCGCGAATATTTATGTGGATATCTACTCCGTGGTGGACCATTGGTATGGATACTTGCGGGGCTATGTGGAGGAAGTGGAGGGTGAGGAGATGAGCGGCGCGGGCATCATCCATCTGGTCGCTCGGCGCTATTCGGTGAATCCGCTTCTGTTGTTAGGTCTCCTTGAATATCAAGGTGGGTGGCTCACCCAACTAGAACCATCGCCGCAAAGCCGGTTATACCCGATGGGATATGTCGCCTACACCTGGGAGGGTCTCTTCCCGCAGTTATCATGGGCGGCCGATCAGCTAAATCTCGGGTTTTATCGTTGGAGAGCGGATTGGTCGGGCCCATTTATTCTGACGGACGGTTACGTGATCAACCCAGGATTGGGGATCAATGCCGGCACGGCAGGTGTACAGATGTTTTTCTCCCAACTATATCCCGCGGACGCATGGAGGCAGGTCGTGGGTGAAGCTGGGTTTGCCCTCACTTATGCCGAACTCTTTGGCGATCCGTTTGAACGGCGTGTAGAGCCTTTGCAGCCTGCGGATTTGAAGCAGCCGATCATGCAGCTTCCGATTGAAGATGGATTCGCTTGGTCGTTCACTGGCGGACCGCACAGCGCATGGGGGGATTACGCTGGATGGGCGGCGCTTGACTTCGCCCCGCCGGGGAACGCGTTCGGTTGCGTCATTTCCAATGAGTGGGTTGTCGCCGCCGCCGATGCGTTGGTTGTGCGTGAGGAGAATGGGGAAGTATTGCTCGACCTGGATGGTGACGGTTATGAGCAGACGGGGTGGGTTTTGCTATATATGCATATCGAATCTCGTCATCGGGTGCAAGCCGGTACGGTTCTGCAAGCCGGAGATCTAATCGGGCATGCTTCGTGTGAGGGCGGAGTAACCACCGGTACGCATCTACATCTCGCTCGGAAGTATAATGGCGAGTGGATTCCCGCTGATGGTCCTATCCCGTTTGAGATGGATGGCTGGGTTTCGTCCGGCGCTGAGTGGCCTTATGATGGCTATCTTAGCAAGGGTTCTGTAGTATTGGAAGCGTGTGCATGCCGTAATGAATTCAATCAAATTTCGCGTTGATGGTAATTTCGAAGCCAGTCGGAGCGCCAGACGGTGGAGTCTCTGGCTGCCTCTCGCCGCGCTGATTCTGGCAACACTTGCATGCTCGCGAGCTGATGTTCCCCCGCCTGGGGGGGTTGGCTCAGGAGGGTTGCCCTCTCCAACGTCCCACGCACCGCCATCAGCTGAGCCATCGGAAATTATCCTCACGCCAATTCCTTTGGCCACGGATACACCAGCACGACCGGAGCCGCTTGCCTCACCAACATTCCCGGCTACACCGACTACGGTGAGTTTAGGAGAACCGGAGTTGCTGCTCTATGAAGCTCAACCCGGCGATAGCATACATTCCGTAGCTGTGCGTTTTGGTGTCTTACCAGTGGAGGTTGAATCTCCGGACCCTCTCCCCGTCAACCCAGGCTTGATCGATCCCGGGCAGTTGCTCCTGATTCCCCGCCGGCTGATCGATATTGGACCTGATGAGCGATTGATTCCTGATAGCGAACTCGTTTTCTCGCCTCACGCATCGGATTTTGATGCTGTAGAATTCGCGGCGGCTCAGGGCGGCTATCTACATTCATATCGCCAGATCGTTGGCACACATTGGCTATCGGGTGCTGAAATTGTGGAGCGAGTGGCGCTCAACAACTCCATAAACCCCCGTTTGCTTCTGGCGATGGTCGAGTATATCGCTGGCTGGGTAACGGATCCGGCTGTTCCAGATGGTGATGCTTTCAACTATCCATTGGGATATGAGGGAGAGCAAATTCCCGGTTTGTATCGACAACTCACATGGTTGGCTAACGAACTGGGGAATGGCTACTACGGCTGGCGGGCGGGGACACTCACAGATGTCCACTTCTGGAATACAGGTTCGCTGCGGCTGGCACCTGATCTGAACGCGGGCACAGTCGCTCTTCAGCATTTCTTCTCCATCGGCCATACGCAGCAGGTTTGGGAGGGAGCCATCAGCCAGGAAGGGTTCTTGCGAGTATATGAGGATCTTTTCGGGGACCCCTGGGCGTATGAGTATCCGTTGTTTGAACCAGGGGTTGAACAGCCAGACCTCATCTTGCCCTTCGAACTCGGCAAGATTTGGGCGTATACGGGCGGACCGCATGGGGCTTGGGAGCGTGAGAGCGCCTGGGCGGCGCTGGATTTCGCCCCCGCTTCAAGTGTCTCGGGGTGTGTGTTGTCGGAAGAATGGGCGGTCGCCGCTGCGCCGGGCATCGTCGTACGATCTGATAACGGAACTGTTGTTCTCGACCTCGATGGAGATGGGCGTGCACACAGCGGGTGGGCTCTGCTCTACCTGCATATTGATCACAAGGATCGTGTTCCCGTCGGAAGTTTGCTCGACGAAGGTGATCGTATCGGGCACCCATCCTGCGAGGGGGGAATCGCCACCGGGACGCACATCCATATCGCCCGCATGTATAACGGCGAGTGGATTCTGGCGGATGGTCCTCTCCCCTTTAACATGGATGGATGGATCGCGCGGGCCGGCTCCAAACCCTATCAAGGTGCTCTTGTGAAGGATGGTCAAGAGGTCTTGGCGTGCTCTTGCGCTTCCCAGGAGTCTCTGATCACGCGATGAATAAGCATCTTTCTTTGATTACGGCGCTGCTGGTCAGCACAGGGATGCTCATGGGCGCGTGCCTTCCAGCCAATCCTGCTGCCAACGCGATTGTGACGCCTGAAGAACCCGTTCTGGTCGTCAGTGCGACACCCTTGCCCACGCGGGGACCGCATTCGCCGGGCCAGATATTTGAGTACCTCGCCCAGAGCGGAGACACATTACCCGCGATTGCCTCTCACTTCAACACAACCGAGGATGAGATCCGGGCAGAAAATCCGGATCTCCCCGAGGCGATGACTACGCTCCCCGGTGGGTACCCGCTGCTTGTTCCGGCCTATTACTCGCCGCTTACAGGATCGACGTTCCATATTCTCCCCGACAGCGAAGTTGTGAACGGTCCATCCGCGGTGGGTTTCGATATACGCTCGGAGGTTTTCAAACGAGCTGGTTTTCTCACGGACCTGGATACCTTCGCCTATAAACGGCAGCGGGAAGCCTGGCAGGTTGTAGAAATCATCTCTCAGTATTACTCGATTAACCCCCGGCTGCTGTTGGCCTTGCTTGAGCACCAGAGCCAGGCTTTGAGTATGCCATTTCCAGACGCTGATGAGCGTACATACCCTATGGGTGTACAAGACCGCAGCTACCGCGGCTTGTTCTGGCAATTGCTATGGGCTGCGGAACGCATTAACGATGGCTATTACGGCTGGCGAACGGGATCCTTAAAAGAGATCGAACTGGCGGATGGGCTTGTCGTCCAGCCCGACCCATGGCAGAACGCCGGCACCGTCGCTCTGTACCAATTCTTCGCAGGTATATACGGGAAAGAAGCGTTCGAAGAGGCAGTGAGCCCGGAAGGGTTTTACCAGACCTATCTAGCGTTGTGGGGAGAACCCTTTGCCATGGAAATTGATCTCATCCCTGCCAGCTTGCAGCAGCCTGAACTTGGACTGCCCTTTGTTCCCAACAGCATATGGGATTTCACCGGAGGACCGCATCCAGCCTGGGGAACGAGCTTGCCATTCGGTGCCCTCGATTTCGCCCCGCCTTCAGAGGAGAGCGGTTGTGTGGAGTCTAAGGTGTGGTTCACAGCGCCGGCTGATGGCGTAATTGCACGCAGCGCGGAGGCGGCTGTGATACTCGATCTCGATGGGGACGGGGACGAGCGTACGGGCTGGGTGATCTTCTTTTTCCATGTGGCTACTGAAGGAAGAATCGCCGAGGGGGTTAAGGTGAAGAAGGGTGACCTTCTTGGTTTCCCATCCTGCGAGGGCGGGATTTCGACTGGAACGCACATTCATGTTGCCCGTCGCTATAATGGGGAGTGGATTCCCGCCGCAGGACTGCTGGCGTTTGTGCTCGATGGCTGGGTCGCGGAGTATGGTGAAACCGCTTATGAAGGGACGCTGACAAAAGGATCTAAGGTCGTCCCGGCCTGCAAGGGTTGTGCGCGCGCAGATAGCCAGATCATCTACACGCTTCCCGAGTAGAGGTTCGGAGTCGCTTTACCCGTGATGTTTCCCGGGAATGATTGACTGCCCGGTGGCTTGGCGCACGTATTTGTGTACCCATTTCCCCATTATCCATCGACGTTAACCACAATCGATAGAATCAGGATTTCTTTCTATTTTCAGGCTTTACTGTCCGGGCTTTCGTCGAAGAATTAGTTTTCTTCGAGGTCTTCCCCTTAGCTACCTTTTTAGATTTTGATTTTTGTTTTTTCGCTTTCTTAACGGGCTGCGGTGCAATCGTTGATCGAGGAAGGGATGGTGAGATCCGACGCACTCGGTTCTTCCCCTCTAGCTCGAAAATGACCTTGCCGGAAGAAGCACGCGCCCGCCTGGGTGCATCGCCGAAGCGCAGAGAGCGGGGAGCGCCGCGTGAGAAATGCACGACGGCGCGATTTTTAATCTCACCGATCACCGCCCCTACGATTTTGGCGGCTTCGCCGGATTTCCAGGTGAGCACTCCCTTGCCGTGACGGCCCTGACTCGGGAATTGCTTGAGCGCGCTGCGTTTGGCCTGGCCTCCCTCCGTAATCAAGAAAAGTTCCTGATTGGGTCGAACAACCCCCATTCCAACGACCTGAACATCTGTGCCGCCCAGCCGGATACCGAGGACGCCCGCAGCGGAGAGTCCCATCGGGCGGACCTCTTTCTCAGAGAAACGGATGGCCATCCGCGCAGTGCTCACAAGCAGGACGTCGTCATTCCCTGAAGTCATTTCCGACCATCCGAGTTCATCGCCGGCACCCACCCGGATTGCTTCGAAAGTTTTCGCTGATGGGCCG
The DNA here is from genome assembly GCA_030642885.1 of Anaerolineales bacterium. Lineage (GTDB taxonomy): Bacteria > Chloroflexota > Anaerolineae > Anaerolineales > E44-bin32 > E44-bin32. The sequence goes on from DAOWMX010000024.1 coordinate 7,640, forward strand.
GGCATGGCGGCTAGGCTGGTTTTTTTCACCATGCCGTTGCGTGTCGTGAGGAACAGGAAACCATCGCCATCATCCTGACCGATCTTATCGCCTGGGATGGCAATACCACCGATGAGTGCGGAGTCGAGATCGAACGCTGTAGCGCCAGAGATTTGCTTCGCCCCACTGGAATCATCACTCTCAGGCAGCGTGTGAACAAGAAGGGCGGATGCCTGCCCTTGAGCGTCGAAAAGGTAGAGTAGATCGTGCGAGTTTGCGCCGATGACCAACTCGGGGGCGCCGCGCCCGGAGAGACTTGGCAGGCGCGCAGTTGGTGTGCGGTAAATCATCCCGGACGGGGTGACCACCACCCAGGTGTCTTTGTCGGGGGTGATGTCCGCCGCGGCCAGCACAGCCGTACGCTTCCCTTTCGTTGTTTGGGAAATCATCGTCCGCCGACGGTCGCTGAAGCTAACCTTGATTTCAGCAAGTTCATCGGCGATTAAATTGCGAATCTTCTTCGGAGAACGCAGGAGACTCTCAAAGGTTTTAATTTGGGCGAGGATCTCCTTGTACTCCTTCTCGATGTTCTTTCGTTCGAGGCTGGAGAGTCTGCGGAGCGGCATATTTAGGATCGCCTGCGCCTGTGTAGCAGAAAGTTTCAGGCGCTGTTGAAGACGCTGACTTGCCTGGTCGGGATCTCTGGAGGTCCGGATCGTCTGGATGACGTCGTCCAGATTTTTCAAAGCAATCCGTAAGCCAGAGAGTATGTGTTCGCGCTCTTTGGCGCGCGCCAGGTCATACTCGCTCCGGCGTTTGACGACTTCCAGCCGGTGATCGAGGAAAACTCGCAGTGCCTGCTTCAGGCTCAACATCCGCGGTTCACCATCTACCAACGCAAGCATGATCACGCTGAAGGTCGTCTGCAAAGGCGTTCGGCGATGAAGCTCGGCGAGGATCTTCTCAGGCACGCCGGTCTTGGTAAGTTCGAGTACGATGCGCATGCCGTCACGATCGGATTCGTCGCGCAGATCAGCCAGGCCCTCGAGCCCGCCGCCGCGGGCGATTTCGGCGATGCGCTCGATCAGATTGGCTTTATTGACTTGATAGGGCAGCTCGGTGACGATGATACGTGAGCGACCGCGGCCCATATCCTCGACGTGGACGCGGGCTTGCAGCGTGAGTTTGCCGCGTCCACTTCCGTAGGCGGAGGCGAGTGGATCCACGTCCTCGGATTTCCGCACGATGATCCCACCCGTTGGAAAGTCGGGCCCGGGGATGAAATTCATCAGATCTTCAAGGCTGATATCGTCCAGTTTTGACCAGTTCTCGAGCATATGGATAAGTGCGTTGCAGACCTCACCCATGTTGTGGGGTGGAATCGATGTGGACATCCCCACGGCGATTCCCGTGGCGCCATTTACGAGCATGTTTGGCGCCATCGCCGGGAGCACAGTTGGCTCGCGCATTGATCCATCGAAGTTGTCGACGAAGGCGACGGTGTCTTTGCCGAGATCGGCCATGATCTCGGTCGCAATAGGCGTCAGCCGCGCTTCGGTGTAGCGCATGGCCGCGGGTGGATCTCCATCGACCGAACCAAAGTTGCCCTGCCCTTCTACCAGTGGGTAGCGCATAGAGAAGGATTGCGCCATGCGCGCCATCGCCTCGTAGACAGCCATATCACCGTGAGGGTGGAATTTACCGAGCACCTCACCGACGATGCGCGCCGACTTGCGATGTGGGGAATCAGGCCGAAGCCCCATCGCGTTCATAGCGTGCAGGATGCGCCGGTGGACGGGCTTTAGCCCATCGCGTGCATCAGGCAGGGCGCGAGAGATGATTACGCTCATGGCGTAGTCCAGATAGGACTGCTGCATCTCTTCGTTGATGTCGATCTGCTTGACCAAACCAACTTCCATACTTCACCTCGAATAGGTTTTAACTGGCGCCGCTATGATAAGTGAGCCGCAAGTGGGCGTCAAATCGGAAGATGTTTATTTATTGGTTTCCGCGTAGTAGAGAGATGCCAACCATCTCTTGTCTTATAATACTTTGTAGATTCAACTCGAACCTGCAACACATAAGAATGATGATGAGATTAGTGTCGTTACTGTTCTATACCCCGAATCCATTTACTAAGCCTACAGATGGACTTACAAATGATAATAGAGAAAACCTCGATCTCTGGGAAAGTAGTGGAGGCTCAGATGCTCAGAAAAGGATTGCCTGTTAACACTGGTTACGTTATGGGCTTTGCGCTAAACACAATCTTGCTCCTGGCAGCGGCTTCGTGTACGAATGTTCAACCGACAACTCTCAGAACCCCAAGCCCATCACATGTAACACTAGCTGCTCGGACCAACACTCCTTTACATGAACTCACACCATCAGAAGCGCCATTAACAATCCCTACCGATTCAACTCCTTCTCAGGATAGAAAGCATACTCCCACACCAAGCTGGTCCGCTGCATCTCTAGACCACGGTCTTTATGTTGTATCAATGACAAGTCGCGGTCTCTTAGTAAGGGATCTCCAAGGCAGTGAAGTAGGGGAGGTTCCTTCGGTGTATGACCCTGCAGCGAGCCTATCCTCATATGGGTTAAAAATCGCATACCGCGCGGCAGGTTGGTCAGCCGTGAAACTCCTTGATCTTGATAGGTTGTCTGAGAGTGAGGTCGGCCGTGGATCTAACCTCGAGTTTGGCGGAGGGTCATGGGCGCCGGACGGATTGTTCATCGTGTTTGATGGCGTGGAGATTGAACCGGTTTCGGGGGAAGATTGGTCATCTCTTTATTTGATAGATATCCCATCCGACACAATTACGCGATTAACATTCTGGTGGACAGCGGAGGTGACACCTGCATGGTCGCCAGACGGGAGATGGATTGCTTACGCGTCGGATCACCACTTCGAGCACCCTGGCGAAAAGGACCTTTATGTATACGATCTGAATTGCGTCAACCACCCAGAGGAATGTGCTTGAGATGAGTAAAAGGCTAACGCACTTCGGCCCGGGAGGCGTCGCCATATCACCATCATGGTCACCAGACGGACGGATGATTGCATTTGAGTGCGTATATCAGGGTGAGGCAACGTCAGACATCTGCATTCTGGATGTTACTTCCGGAGAAATTAGCCGCCTAATCCAGTCAGAACGCTCAGAGTGGCGCCCTATCTGGTCTCCAGATGGGGAGTGGATTCTCTTTATGAGACACTCGCCGCAAGAGTTGGTAATAATGCATCCTGATGGGACTGACGTGCATGAGATTTCATTACAGGATTATGAGGAAGCAATTGGATGGATTCTCATTAAGTAGGATCCACGAGGTACCTTCTCCGAAGATCCTTTCATCGGCAAAGATCTCTGCTGACAGGGAATCGCCTGTTTGCTTCACCTGCTTTGGTGAGAGAGTATCTAAGCGGGGATAAGGACCGCCTCGCATGGCACATACGTAGCTTACATCATCGGCTACACATATCTCTCTGAAATCCCTATCCTCAATCCTGTCTAGCAGATATCATAAGGTGGTCGTTCCGCCTTCGATACAGCCACCTATACAAGGTACAACGGAACGACGAATGTAGATGGGCAGGTAGATTTCACTCTGCTGTAGGGAAGCTATCGCTTCCGCTCGGACTACGACGGCGTGCATTTCTGGATCGATGAGATTAACCACTGCATGATTCCCGGATGCAATGAGGCGATGGTAGAGATCCCTGGCGGGACGGGGGAGGAAAATGTCACAATCGACTACACCTACGACCCGCTTTATCTCCTCACGGCTGCCGATTATGACACCGGCGAGTTCTTCCACTTCACCTACGATGTTGTGGGAAACCGGATGACGCCGGAGACACATGAGGAAACCAACAACTATATCTACGACATCGCCAATCGGCTGAGCGAGGTGGATGGGGTAATGAATAGGGGGGATGATAATCGGATTCTGTATTTGATGGTTGCAGGACGTAAACCGACGATCACGCCAACTTGGGCACCGTTCAGATAAATAGCGGGTTTGGACAGCTCAGAGATACCAACAGGTACGCCGGATCCTACAGGGCGTACCTGTTTTCCCTACAATTATATTCACTGGACTTCAATGGTGGGAAGGTCATCCATAGAAGGAACCGGTGTGGTTCCCCACCGCTGAGGCTGCTCACCCAGAGGTAATGGTGAGGGTTGAGCTTCTGATGGATCGAAGCCGAGATAGGTCACGAGCGTTATGAGATAGCGCTGGAAGAGATCGGCGTCCTGCACCATTTGAGCATCGCCTGTAACCGTAGAGACGCGTCGTAATTCTGCTTCGATGTCATATGCAAGCTGCCAAGCGTCCAAGAAACGTCCGTTATCCACGAGGCCGCTGATGGTCTTGAGCGCTTCTGCAGATTTTACGATTGTTGCATTGCGGCAGACCTCAATATCTTCGAGGGGGTTAGTACGCCCATCTTCTACGACGCGCATCGTAACCGCTTCATAGATCTCCCGCGGTTTTTGTGCGAAGACGTCCATGTATTGAAGTGTGACTTCAGCGATGGTCATAGAACCCATCGAGCCGGATTGGCCATCAAGCCGTACCATGATAACCTGGCTGTCTCCAGCACCCATATCCTGGAGCAGAACCTGGGCGCCTTCGGCAGGGATGTGACCGTCAAACCCGGTAATGGAAACCAGTTGGACTCCCCGGGTTGGGCGGATGCTTACCCGGACGTCCGCTGCGACCTTCTCCACCAGGCCTTCAACTTCTTGCATGAAAACCTTCTCCATCTCCTGCGCGGAGTCGACGAAGTGGTAGGCGCCCTTTCCCTGCCGCGCCAGTGTGCTAAGCAAATGATCGTTCAGGTCATATCCGAGGCCTATCGTGGAGAGGTAAATGCCGCGGTCGTTGTAGGCCAGGGCATCGGCAGCGATGCGGTCGGCGTTCGTGACGCCTTCATTGGCGATCCCGTCGGTGAGTAGGATGACCCGGTTACTGAAGCGGATATCGAAGTTCTGGTCCACTTGCGTCAAGCCGAGCATCAAGCCTGCGTGGAGATTTGTGGACCCACCAGGATGCAATTTCTCAACGGTTTGTCGTATCCAATCCCCACTTCCCACATCCTGGGCTGGACGGATTAACCGCGCATCATCGCTGTAAGCTACGATGGCGACAATGTCATCGGGGTGGAGTGAGCCCAGGAAGACCATCAGGGATTGTTTAAGGTACGGCATCTTGTCAGGTGAACTCATTGAGCCACTGACGTCGAGCACGAGGGCGAGATTCAAAGGTGTTCTGGTCTCCGGCTCCGCATGCTGCGCTTGAAGACCGATCTGCAGCCAGATCTCTCCACCGCTTGCAGGTAGATGTGTATTCCCGAGGCGTAAGTCCAAGCCCAAGGGCTGATTGACGGGCTCGGTGAATCGCTGTTCGTAGTAATTTAAATACTCATTAACACGTATTGACTCTGCAGGGACGATAGCTCCTCGGTTGATCGCTCCACGGCTTATGGATTTGGAAGCATCCGCCGGTGCGCAGCTGCTTATGAGGGCTGCGACCAGGATGATCGTCAGGAGCAGACTGGGTTGGGATAATCGCTTGAACATTGGAACCTCCTTGACTGAGTTGTGGCCGAATTACCTGTTTCTATTCTTTCTCGGAGCCGGTACACTTCAAGCATCAGTTGTGTTACATTGGGTGCAACACAGCGTGCAACCCGGGATGGAATGACCGTGGATTCATTTTCTGAATTGTTATCGATGTTCGCCGAGCGAGCCGGTATTAGTGACGCCGAATTAGCTCGTCGTTTGGGCGTAAGCAGGCAGACCATCTTCAGGTGGCGCGAGGGGGAAACACAGCGACCCCGTCATAGGGAAGATGTGGTCAGACTTGCCGACGCTCTTCGCCTGGAACCAGAAGA